>NZ_CP155732.1 GCF_039724765.1 Sagittula stellata E-37
AATAAGGGATTACCGGCCGGGGCGGCTTGACCCAGCCCCGGCCACGTTTCAAACTCGATTTCAAAGCGGCATCGCGGCTTTCGCGTTGCCGTATCTTTAATACAGGGACCGATTTCGCACATGTCGTGGTACAGCAAAGTTGCGTGGAAAGAGGGCCTGTTCCTTCAACCGCACCACCTACAGCAAGCTGATCGCTACATGGAGCATCTGCTGCGGGTGCGTACGGCGCAGATCACACCCTACCCATGGGGTGTCTCGAATCTGGTGTTCGACCGGGATCTCGCGCAGCAGGGGCGGATCGGGCTGAGGTCGATCGTCGGCATCTTTCCCGACGGTCTGCCCTTCGACGCGCCCAACGCCACGCCGCTGCCGACCGCCGTGCCCGTTCCCGAGGAAGAGGCCAGCGGTCTCGGCATCTGGCTGACCCTGCCAGACATCGAGGTCAACGCGCAGGACGTGGCCGCCGCCAGCGCCGACAACGCCACGCGTTACCTGCTGGGGTCCGAGACGGTGGTCGACAACTCTTCGTCGGCGCGCAGCGAACAGCCGATCGAGATCGCCACTCCGCGACTGGAGCTGTCGCTGCGCAACACGCCCAAGCCCGGGCACCAGAACATCTATATCGGCCGGATCGCCGACATGCGCGACGGCGTGGTGACGCTGGACGAGACGGTGCCGCCGACCGGGATGATCCTCGCGGTGCATTCCGCCTACGAGGGCTATCTCAGCCGGGTGATCGGCTGGATGGAGGCGAAGCTGTCGATGCTGGCGCGCTATGCCTCGGACCCATCGTCGGGCGGGGGCATGCAGGCCACGGATTACCTGATGTTGATGGTCATCAACCGCGAACTGCCGATCCTGCGGCACCTGCGCGGGCAGGGGGCGGTGCACCCCGAGCGGCTGTACGAGAAACTGGTCAGCCTCGCGGGGGAGCTGACCACCTTCGACCAGGCGGACCGGAAGGCCAAGGATTACGGCGGCTACCGGCACGACAGCCCGAAGGAGAGCTTTACCCCCATCGTCTACGACATCCAGTCCCTGCTGGCGCAGGAGGTCGGCCGCGCGATCCGGCTGCCGCTGGAGGAGGTCCGGGCGAATTCCTATCTGGCGAAGGTCAACGACCGCCACCTGTTCGCCAATGCCGCTTTCGTGGTAGAAGTGTCTTCGGGGCTCCCGCTCACGCAGGTGCAGCAACAGTTCCCGCAACTGTGCAAGGTCGGTCCCTCGACGGCGATGCGGCAGATCATCAACGCGAACCTTCCGGGCATCGGGCTGGTCCACATGCCCAACCCGCCCCGGCAGATCCGGGTGATCGCCTCAAACGTCTACTTTCTACTCGACAAGTCGACCGACCTCTGGCGCGAGTTCTCTTCGGCCCCGGCCGTGGGGATGCACTTCGCCGGTAACTGGCCAGACCTGAAGCTGGAGCTTTGGGCCATTCCGGAGCAAGGGTGATGGCAAGCGACGACGACAACGAAAAGACGGTTTTCGGACAGGCGATCCCGCAGCAGCCGCGGCCGCCGCAGGGCGGTGGGCAAAGGCCCGCGCCTCCGTCGCAGAACGTGAACCCGAGCGATCCGGAACGCACCGTCTTCGGCACGCCGATCAGCCCGCAGAACCAGCCGCCCCGCGTTGCGCCGCAAGGCCAGCGCCCGCCGTCGTCCTTCCCGCAGTCGCCCATCCAGCAGCCGCCGCACCAGACCTGGGTCGGCGGCGGCGCCGGTGGAGAGGACACCTGGCTGGGGGGCAAGGTGCAGGCCACACCGCCCCCGCCGCAGCAGCAGTACCACCAGCCCGCACCGCCCCCGCCGCCGCAACCGCAGCCGCCGCGGCCCACGCCGATCCCGCAGGCGCCTCAGGCCGCACCGCGCCCGGCGCCGCAGCAACAACCGGCCTACCAGCCGCAGCCGCGCCCCATGGGCAACCCCGGCAGCAACCACTATTCCGGCCGGATCTACGATACCGACACCGGCCGTCCGCAAAGCCCTGAACTGTTCCCGGAGCTGCGGCGCCGCGAGACGGTCAACCGCTCCGTCCGGCAGAAGATCGCGCTTGAGGATGCGCTGCGCGCTACCGGCCTTGGGGCGGGTGGGCCGAACAACCCGCTGGTCGCCGCTGCCGCGAACCTGTTGATCCTTCTGGGCCGCCTGCGCACCGGGATGGTGGACATGCAGTCCGCGCCCCTGCTGGAACACGTCGCCCACGAGATCGAGACCTTCGAGTCCAACGCGCTGGAGGCCGGTGTGCCCGCAGAGGACGTGACCGACGCGAAATATGCGCTTGCCGCAACGGCGGACGACATCGTGCAGAACCTGCCGGGCGCGGACCGCGGCATGTGGCTTGAGTATTCCATGGGCGCGCGTTTCTTCGGAGAGCGGAACGCCGGCGTGGGCTTCTTCCAGCGCATGGACCGGGCCATGAAGGCGCCGGGGCAGAAGTTCCACCTGCTGGACCTGTTCCTGGTCTGCCTGTCGCTGGGTTTCGAAGGCCAGTACCGGGCGATGCCCAACGGGCCGAACGAACTGGCCCGCATCCGCAAGGCGATCTACGAAACGCTGCGCAAGGTGGTGAAACGCCCGGACGACGACATCTCGGTCCGCTGGGCGCCGGTGATCGTCAATGGCAAGCGGCGCCGGGGCGGTATCCCGGTTTGGGTGGCCGCCGCCGTGGGCGGTGCCATGGTCGTGGCGCTGTTCGCGACGCTCGCCTACCTTCTGTCGCAGCAGGCGGGCCGCACCCAGAACGGCATCGCGATGATGCACTTCAACCTGCCGGACGTGACCATCGAACGTTCTGCTCCGGTGGAACGCACACCGCCGCCGCCGCCGGTCGTGGTCGACCGTCTCGACGACATCCGCACCGCTCTGGAAGGGCAGGAAGTCGAGGTCGACGTCAAGAACGAGTGGATCCTGATCCGGCTTGGTTCGGCGCTGCGCTTTGCCTCGGGCCGTGCCGAGCTTGAGAACGACCTGAGCGCGCTGGCCACGGCCATCGGTGTAGTGCTGAACGAACAGCCGGGTCCGATCCGGATCGTCGGACATTCCGACAGCGTGCCGCTCTCGGGGCGCGGGCGGTTCAAGACCAACGAGGAACTCAGCCAGGCAAGAGCGCAGACGGTGACGGACCTCGTGACCGCCAACCTGGACGACAAGGAACGCGTCAGCGTCGAGGGCAAGGGCCCGGTCGATCCCATTGCCGACAACGCCACCGCCGAAGGTCGTGCCCGCAACCGACGCGTGGAAATCATGATCCGCCGCGAAGTGGAGGAGTGAAGCCATGGAATACATGTTCTTCCGGTTCTTCCACGTCATCTGGAAAATCCTGACCAGCCGGGCGTTCCTGCGATTCTGGATCATCGTCGGCGTGCTCTGCATCTTCCTCGCGATCTTCTTCGGCCTGCCGATGACCGGGTCGGAGTTCTTCTCGAAAATCTGGGTTCGGGTCGCAGTGATCGTCCTGATCCTGTCGCCGATCCTGGGCTGGTATCTGTTCAAGTTCATCCGCAGGCGCCGCAAGGCCAAGGCGCTTGAGGACAGCCTGGTCGAGGCACCGGTCGGCGATGGCGAGGTCCTGAACGAACGGTTCACCGAGGCGCTGGACAAGCTCAAGAAAACCGGCGGCAAGAACTATCTCTACGAACTGCCGTGGTACGTCATCATCGGCCCGCCGGGCGCGGGCAAGACGACGGCATTGCGTTATTCGGGAATCGAGTTCCCCGGTCAGGACGTACTGACCGAAGGCGCGCAGGGGTTCGGCGGGACGAAAAACGTCGACTGGTGGTTCGCGGAGCAGGCGGTGTTGATCGACACCGCCGGACGCTACACCATGCAGGAAAGCGACGCGAATGCCGACAAGGCGTCATGGACCGCGTTTTTGGAACTGCTGAAGAAGGGCCGCCCGGACCAGCCCATCAACGGCGTGATCCTCGCTTTCTCGGTCGAGGACATGCTGAAGGGCACGCCGGAGTCGCTGACCCAGCACGCCGCCGTGGTGCGCGAACGCCTGGGCGAGATCCACCAGGCGCTGCGGATCGACTTTCCGGTCTACGTGCTGTTCACCAAGGCCGATCTGATCTCGGGCTTCCGGGAGTACTTCAGTTCGTTCAGCCAGACGCGGCGCAAGATGGCCTGGGGCACGACCTTCCAGACCAAGGACCGTCGGGAGGCCACACACGCGCAGGTCGGCGAGGAATTCGACGCGCTGCTGTCGCGGTTGTCGGACGAGGTCGTCGACCGGATGGTCGAGGAACCCGACGACACCTCCCGCATTCAGATCTTCGGCTTGCCGGGCCAGATGGCGATGCTGCGCGAGAACGTGGTGGAGTTCCTGCGCAAGGTGTTCGAGCCGACCCGATACGACAGCAACGCGATCCTGCGCGGCTTCTACTTCACCTCGGGCACGCAGGAAGGCACGCCCATCGACCAGGTGCTGGGTGCGATGTCGCGTGACGGCGAAGGCGAGGGGTTCCAGCCTGCCTTCAT
Source organism: Sagittula stellata E-37 (assembly GCF_039724765.1). NCBI lineage: Bacteria > Pseudomonadati > Pseudomonadota > Alphaproteobacteria > Rhodobacterales > Roseobacteraceae > Sagittula > Sagittula stellata. The sequence continues at coordinate 4,482 of NZ_CP155732.1, forward strand.
GTCCGGCAAGGGCAAGAGCTACTTCCTGCACGACGTGCTGGCGAAGGTCATCTTCGAAGAACGCGACTGGGTGAACTTCGACCGCCGCGCCGTACGGCGCGTGGCGATCCTGAGGACGCTGGCGTTCAGCGTGATTGGGCTGGCGACGACAGCGGCCATGGCGGCCTTTGGATACAGCTTCTGGCAAAACGCGACACTGGTCCGGGATGCAGAGGCTCATGCGGCGGTCTACCTCGATTCCGCACGCAACGAGCTGGACAACCCGCTGATCCAGGACCCAGATCCGACGTCGGTCATCGACCACCTCGATGCGCTTCGGAACATGCCGGCGGGCTACGGCAACCCGCACAACCCGACGTTCTGGGAAGGCTTCGGCCTGAACCGGTCGCGCGAAATCTCGAACTCCGCGAAAAAGGCCTATTCCGACGGGCTGGAGCGGATGCTGCGCCCGCGCATGATGCTGCACCTCGAAAACGAGATCCCGCAGCTAATCATCGACGGCGACACCGAAGGCACCTACCGCGCGCTGAAGGTCTACATGCAGCTTGGCCGCGACCTGGAGGCCAAGGGCGACGGCGACGAGGCGATCCGCAATTACTTCGACACCGAGTGGCAGATCATGATGCCCGGTGCCACCCGCTTCGACGAGCGGGCGAAGCTGATGCAGCATCTCGACGCCATGCTTGAGCTGGACACCGACCAGGAAGTGATGGTGAAGCCCGACGACAACATCAAAAGCCGGGCGCGCGAGAGCATCGTGAACCTGCCGCTGGCCGATCAGGCCTATGCGGCGATCAAGGAGGCGGCGAGCCTTTCGGGTGTGCCAGACTTCAACCTTGTGAACCGCGTGTCGGGCAATGTGAACGAAGTGTTCCGGACCACCGACGGCTCTCCTCTCGATCAGCTTTCCGTGCCGGGGCTTTACACCTTCGAAGGCTACTGGGGCTTTTTCATCGACGAGATGGTGTCGGCCAAGGAGCGGCTGGCCGAAGAACAGTGGGTCCTGGGAGAGACCGGCGACCGGGTGAACTTCAACTCCCAGCTTGCCAACCTGGAAAACGAGCTGTTCTCGAAGTACCGGCGGGAGTTCACGCTGGCCTGGAACGAGATGTTCGAGAAGCTGACCATCGCCAAGATGAGCGCGGACAGCCCGAATTACACGCTGCTCAGCTATGCCGCATCGCCGACCAACTCGCCCATCGCCGAACTGGCGGAGGGTGTGACCGAGGAAACCAACCTGATGCGTCTTTACGACGAGATCGGCGGGATCTCGGAAACCGATGCGGCGCGCCTGATCGCCTCGGGCGGCAGTTCGGATCTGGGCGGCGCACTGGGGAATGCGGCCTACGACCGGATCTATTCGCGGTCGGGCGTGTTCACGCGGGTGATCCTCGAAAGCCTTGGCAACCGGACCAAGAACCAGCTTCGCGCCAATTCCGGCGGGCTGGCCGAAGACGTGGACCGCCGCCGCGTTCAGCGGATCACCGACGACTTCAAGGACTGGCACACGCTCATCAAGGGCGACCGTCCGAACCGGCCCATCGATTTCATGCTGAAGGCCTATGCCAGCGTGCAGGAAAACCGGTCCAACGCCGCTTTCGCTCCGACGCCAGCCGACGACCAGATGCTGGGGCAGGCGCTGACCGCGCTGACCCGCACCAACGCCGGGGCGCCGGATGTGGTCGCACGGATGAACAGCGCGGTCGCGACTGAGTTCCGCACCGCCGCCGAAAACGCCACGCTGGCCGAGCTGAGCCGCGCGCTCAACGATGAGGTGGCGCAGTTCTGCAAGACGGAGATCGCGCCGTTCTACCCGTTCTCCGGCGGGTCGTCGCGGCACCTGTCGCCGTCGATCTTCGGCCAGTTCTTCGGGCCGGGCGGCAAGATGGACCAGTTCTACTCGCAGCACCTGGCGCCCTACGTGATCCGTACCTCGGACGGCCTTCGCGCGGACCCCGGCACCGCTGTGGGTCAGCGTCTGTCCGGCAGCGCACTGGCGCAGTTCGACCGGGCGCAGAAGATCCAGCGCGCCTTCTTCGCGTCCGGCTCTCCGACACCCGAGGTCAACATGTCGATCAAGCATGTGACCTCTTCCCCGGGCGTCGGCCTCGCCAATCTGAACATCCACGGCAAGACAATCCCGACACAGCCGGATTCGACGCCCGCCGGCTTTTCGTGGCCGGGAGAGACGGCCGGTGTGTCGATCGAGCTGATCCCGACGCGGATCGGCAACCAGGCCTCGTTCGAGTTCAGCCAGGGGCGGTGGGACATCGCCAAGTGGCTGGCGGACGGCGCACCGAAGGTGCAGGGCAACGTGGTCACCGTGCGCTACACGATCCGCGGCCAGTCGATCACCTACCGGATCGAGTTCGACAGCTCGACGGTGCCGTTCCTGATGCGCGAGCTGCGCGACTTCAGCTGCCCGACGTCGCTGGAGTGAGCGCAGTGACGGGATCCGCACGCATCGGTGTCATGGGCAAACACCCCGGCTTTGGCGACTTCGTGCAGGCGGGCCTGTCGAAGGACGTGCACGACGACCTGATGCGCTGGCTGGACAAGACGCTGAGCCGTGTGCGCGAAGAGGCCGGGTCCGATTGGAAGTTCTGGTGGACACAGGCGCAGCCGCTGCGGTTCTGGATCGGGCGCAGCGTTCTCGGCGTGCCGGTGGCGGGCGTGATGCAGCCGTCGCGCGACAAGGTCGGGCGGGACTACCCGCTGATCCTTGCCGCCGAGAACGTGTTTCTGCCGGTGCCCGGCGACGGCGGCGCGACCGACCAATCCCCATGGGAAGCGCTGGAGGCCCATGTGACGGCGATGGCGCCGGGCAAGGGCGCGGCGAGCCTGCTCGACGGTCTGACGCTGGACCTGCCCGCCGAAGGCGACGCCGAGCGCGCGCTTGGCCCGACCATCTGGGCACATCACCCTGAAGGCGATCTTGACGCGCTTCTCAGGGCCGCGGCGGGCGCCGACCTGTCCCGCGCCGCCCTGCAGCGGTCCTACTGGTGGTCCGCAGGCGACGCAACGCGCCTGCCGGTCTGGCTGGGCTGCCATGGTCTGCCCGACGCCGGCGCGTTGGGCTGGTTGCTGGCGGGACAGCCTAAACTGGAACAGACGTCCGAATCCGCGGATTGATGAGTTACGATGAAACCCGGCCTGCGCCCCAATAGCGACAACGCTTAGCACGCACGGCGGCAGCGCATGATGAGGCGCTCAAAGGATGCCCATGGATTACAACGAATTCTTCACCTTCGAGACCGGGCAGGCCACGGACGTCGGACGCAAGCGGACCGTGAACGAGGACAACTTCCTGTCCCGGCCCGATTGCGGACTTTGGGTGGTGTCCGACGGGATGGGCGGCCACGCGGCCGGGGACTACGCCTCTTACACCATCGTGCAGGAACTGAACTCCATCGGCATGTCGGCCTCACCCGACGATCTTCAGGCCCGATTCATGGAGCGCATCCACCGCGCCAACACCGCGATCTTCGAACACGCGCAAGAGTTGCAACGAGGAACCATCGGTGCCACCTTGGTTGCGCTGCTTGTCCACGGCGAGGATTATGCCTGCATCTGGTCGGGGGACAGCCGCATCTACCTTCTGCGGGACGGCAAACTGGTGCAGCAGACCCGCGACCACACCGAACTGATGATGCTGCTCGATTCCGGAACGATCACCGAGGAAGAGGCACAGAACTGGCCTCGCAAGAATGTCATCACACGTGCCATCGGGGTGACAGAGACCCCGCAATGTGATGTGGTCAGTGGCAAGCTCGCGCTGGACGATACGTTCATCCTGTGTTCTGACGGGCTGACGGAGCATCTGAGCGACGAGGACATCGCGGAACTGGCTGCAAAGCATCGCCCCAAGGACGCCTGTGAGGCGATGATCGAACTGACGCTGGAACGGGGCGCCAAGGACAACGTGACCGTGATCTCGATGCGTTGCCTGCCACCGCCGGAGCTGGAAGAAGAAAACGACCTGATGGACGACGTGCTGGAACTGGACACATCTGCGGGTGAGGCCGAAGCATGAACGCTTCCGGCACCAATCCACCCGAGGATGACGACGACGACGAGCGCACGGTCTTCCGTCCACCTACGCCGCCGGGCCAGACGCGCCCGCCGGAGGACGACGACGACGAGGACGAGCGCACGCAATTCGCCGGACCGCCCGGCGGCGGCGGCGCCGCCGCGCCATGGCCGCCTCAGCCCACGGCCTACCCGACGCAGACCCCGACGGAGTGGCCGGAGCAGCCTTATCCGAACGACCCGAACGCCGGTCAGCGGACCGATCCCGGGCACGAGCAGGGGCCGTACACGCACAGCGGCTACCCCACATCGATGCCGCCGCAGAACACGGCCCATCCGACACAAGGGCCGTCGCCCTACGCCACCCAGGGCACCGGAACGGGGCAGGGGGGATACACGCAGGATCCGTCCTACGCGCCGCAGACCACGTCCACCGGCTATCCACCTGCACCGACCGGGGCGAACCAGGCCGCGGCAGAAGCGGCGCGCGCAACCGGCAAGCTGCCCATCGGCACGCTTATCAACAACAACTACCGGATCGAGGAGGTCCTGAAGTCCGGTGGCATGGGCGAAGTCTATCGCGGGATCGAGATCCACACCGGCGACCCGGTGGCGATCAAGGCGATCCTCCAGGAAAAGGCCGACGACGCCGAGGCGGGACTGCTCTTCAAGCGGGAGGCGCGGACGCTGCGCCGCCTGACCGACGAAACCATCGTCCGGTATTACAACTACGTCCCCGACCCCGAGCTTCAGCGCTATTTCCTCGTGATGGAGTTCATCGAAGGTGAACCTCTCAAGGACTACATCGCCAACACCGGCCCGCTGCCGGTGGAACAGGCCAAGGCACTGCTGGCGCGTCTGGCGGGCGGTCTGGCGACAGCCCACGATGCGGAGGTCATCCACCGCGATCTGTCGCCGGACAACGTGATGCTTGAAAGCGGCCGGGTGGAAACCGCACGGCTGATCGACTTTGGCATCGCCCAGTCCTCGGTGGTGAAAGAGGCCACCATGGCCGGGCGGTTCGCGGGCAAGTTCAAGTACGTCGCGCCCGAGCAGCTTGGCCATTACGGCGGGCACATCTCGCCCGCCACCGACATCTACGGGCTGGCGTTGCTGATCGCCGCGGCCGCCATCGGCAGGCCGCTGGACATGGGATCGTCGATCGTCGAGGCGGTGCAATCGCGCCAGTCCATCCCGGACCTGTCGCACGCCCCCGAGGAACTGCGCCCGATCCTGTCCTACATGCTGGAACCCGACCCGAAGGACCGGCCGTCGTCCATGCTCGAAGTGCGTGAGCTGGTCAACGATCCGACGCGGATTCCGGAACGCTATCTTGGCGGCTGGGTGCCTGCCGCGCCACCGCCGCTGCACACGACCCCGCCGGGCAACACGTCGCACGGGATGACACAGGCAGGGACCATGACCTCTGGCCTGCAGATCCCCGGGGCCACGCAGAACATCACGCTGAACACCTCGCTCGGCCCGACCCCGCTCCCGGAGCCGGAGGTCGAGAAGCGCGGCGGGGGTGGACTGATCCTGATCCTGCTGGCCGTCTTCCTGGCCATTGTCGGAGGCGGCGGCTACTTCGCGTGGCAACAGGGCCTGATCGGAGGCGAGTCCCAATTGCTTGGCGCCGGAGGCGACCAACCCACTCCGCCCGAGCCGCAACCGCAACAGGCAGGCATCCCCGATCCGCTGAGCGATACGCGCGAAGGGTTCCTGGCGGCGTTCGAGACCGGGCCGTGTACCTACGTGACGCGTGTGAATCAGGGGCCGAACGCCGGCACCATCGAAGGCTTCTCGGCCACGCGCGAACAGTTCTCGGGCCTGCCCACGGCCTACGAGGAACGGTTCGGCGCCCGGCCCGAGGTCCAGCCGCGCGAGATCACCCGCCAGCAGTGCGAGGTGCTGAACTTCGCCAAGGCGCTGCAGGGCAGGGGCCGCAACGGGGTAGAGATGTTCCTTTCCGCCGACGAGGTGGCCAGCCAGAACCCGGTGACGGCGCAGTTGACCGTTCCTCAGGGACAAGCCGTATGGCTGATCCTCATCAGTCCGACGGGCGGCATCTTCAACCTGTCGGACCGGCTTTCGCAACCCGTCGGCAACCAACGCAACCTGAGCTTCGCCCTGTCGCTGCGGTCCGGGCAAGAACCCGCCCCCCAGCTTCTGCTGGCGGTCGAAAGCGACGAACCGCTGGCCCAGGCGGCGGTTGCGAAACGTGGCGATCAGGCGGCGAACATCCTGCCGAAAATCCTGGAGGAGATCGCCTCCCGAAACGGCGCGGCGAGCGCGGCAGTGTCCTACCTGAAGCTGAACCCGGCCGAAGAGTGACCGTTGGTGCGCCCCGTCGCGGGGCGCACCTGCCTTCCCCAGAATCGTAACCTGCGGATTTGCCTGAAACCCCTCGGGCAAACCTCACCGGCTTGACCCGCCAAGGCGGTCTGGCTTCGATACCTGTGAGGAAGCGGCCCTGCCTAACGCACGTCGAAGGCGACGATGGCCAGCGCCGCCTGTCGGCTCAGCTCTGCACTGAGATCGGCGAAGAACGCGTCCGCGCTTTGCCCGGAGCGGTCTTTCAGCGTCGACAGCGGCTCGGTCGAGGCGATGGCGATCAGCAATTGCTTGGTGTCGCGCAACGGACCGACCCGCGTGACCGGCACGTCGAAGCGAACGAATTCTCCCGACGTCGTGGTGAAGCGGTCCAGATCCTGAACCACGCCATTGTTGTCCACCAGGAAAAGCCCCAGGTTCCGGTCGCCGACACCGCGCATCACGCCCGAAACACGGTTGCCCGACGCCACCTCCGCATTGTCCAGTCGCATGCCGATGCGGGTCGCCGGATAGTCGCGGTTCTTGGCGATGAAGGTCAGGGCCGCGCATTGCCGTTCGTCCAGCAGGGTGCGGGTCTGGCGGATCTCCTCGTCCTCCGGACGCACCAGCACTTCGGATGCGAACCGACCCATGGCGCCATCCTCGGCGGCCAGAAGTGCCAGACCAATCCCGTCCTCGCCGTCGCGGCGGGGCAGGGCGATGACACAGTTGTCCTCGGTCTTCGCGCGGATGCGCTGGATCAGGTCGCCGATGGCAAGATCGCGTTCCGAAGGCGGGGCGCGCATCCGGCGGGTCACACGCGGTGGCGCGGGATCGACCGGAGTCGCCGCGATGGCATCGGTGCCGGTGGCGTCCGGGGAGGTCGTCGTCGGGTCGAGCGTGTCGGGCGCCGGGGCAGCTGTCACCGGATCGAGCGTATCCACGCTGTCCCCGGGCGGTGCCGCGGTCACGGGCTCAAGCGGTTGCGCCGTCGGGCTCACCGTTTCCGGCCCGGTGGAGCTGTCCCCCGGGGTCGGCGGTGTCACGGGAACAAGCGCCGCAAAGTCCTCTGCCTCCACCTGCCCGGTGGGCGTCGCGGCGATCACCTCGTCATCGTTCTCCACGATGGGGGCCACGTCGCCGGAGGTGACAGGGGCCGCATCCTCGCTGGACGTGGGATCGAGCACCGGCGCGCCGGTCACGACCTGAGCCGCGCCATCGTCGACGATCAGCGAATCCGCCTCTGTCGGACTGACCAAAGCGTCATCTTCCGGCACCAAGGCCGTCACGTCCTCCACCGGAGGGGCGACAAGCGGCGCTTCCTCGACCGGTTGCAGGTCTGCGACGTCGGGCGCTTCCGGTTCGACGGTCTCTTCTTCCGGGCCCACCGACTCAACGGTATCCAATGGCGGCTCCTCGACCGGTTCCGCCTCGACCGTGTCCAGTGCGCCCGTGTCCAATGCCGCCGGCTCCTCCACCGGAGCCGCATCCAGCGTGTCTGCCGCCTGCTCTTCTGCCAGAGCGTCGCCCGTTGTGGCATCAAGCGCGTCAGGTGTGACCCCGTCGAGGCCCTCCGCCTCTGCCGCGTCGAGCGTGTCGAGCGGTTCCGGGGACACGTCCTGCGGTTCCTCCGCTTCCAGCGCGTCAGGCTCCGCCTGGGCCGTTTCGTCAGGCTCGATGGTCTCCGGCTGCTCCGCTTCTGCGGTGTCGGCTGGTGTTTCCGGGGTCAGTTCCTCGGCATCGGCGGCGTCGAGCGTATCCGGATCCTCGGGCGTGACCTCTTCCAGCGGCGGCTCGTTCTCCGCCGTGTCGTCCGGCAGGTCAGCGTCTAGGGTGTCCAGCTCCCCTTCGTCGACCTGCTCCGCATCGGGTATCGCGGCATCGTCGAAGGTATCGTCCGGCGCCAGTTCGCCCTCCGGATCGAGGGTTTCCATCTCTTCGGCGGCATCCAGCCCGGTGGCTTCGCCAAGGCGTTCGACCAGACCGGCCAGCGTATCGGACTCGAGCTGTTCCAGCGTGATCTGGAACTCTGGCGCCGACTGCGGCAAAGGGCGCTCCACGAACCATTTCGACACGCCGGCGGACATCAACGCGATGATACCGGCGTGCACAGCGACCGAACCGATGGTGGACAGAAGCCAGCCGCCGGGCGCGCCGCGTCCATAGGGCAGGTAGCTCATGAGCCACCTCCCTCGCCAGAGCGGTGCACGGTCACAAGCCGGATTTCGAGATGCGCGAACTCTGGCTTGCCCAGGATGTCGATCAGCGACTGCGCGCTTTCGTTGCGGTCGATCAGCAGATGCAGGACCGTCTGGTCGGCGACTCCGTTGGCGAGTTGCACGTCATCCACCAACTCCCCGTCGAGCATCATCACGCCCTCGGGCTCCAGCACGAGGATCGGTTTCGGCAGGTGATCCACGGGCAGATCGGCGGTTTCGGAGAGCTCTACGGCGAAGGTCGGCGCATTCGTCAGCCGTCCGGTCACAAGGAAGAAGAAGATCAGCAGAAGAACGATGTTGACGATGGCCAGCGAAATGTCCGGCTGCTGCTTCTTGTGGGTCCTCGGGATGTGACGAATGGCCATGTCAGAGCGCCCCCCGTGCCACGCGCACGGCGCCCACGTTGGCGGTGGACAGCCGCGCCAGTACGGTCGTCACGTCCTGAACCCGCGCCGTATCGCGCACGAGGATGGTCACGTCCGCAGGCGCCACGTCAGAGCCGAGCGCCTCGGCCAGAGCGTCCAGGCTGTCAAAGCTGAACTCCTGCCCGCCGACGATGATCTTCTCGGCCTCAAGCGTCCAGAGCGCGACTTCCAGTGGCGGCGTCGGCGTCTGGTCGTTTGGCGTGGGTGCCGAAGTCGCCGTCACCTGCTCGGGCGGCGGGGCAGCGGTCTGGACCGTCAGCAAGGAGTAGGGCGTCAAAGACGAGGTCAGCATGAAGAAGATCAGCAACTGGAACATGGCATCCGCCAGCGGAGTCATCGCAAAGCGATAATTCCGGGGTCTGACGGGCAGCTTGATCTTCGGTTGAGACATCTTCGATGCCCCGTCACAGTTTCTTGGTCGGGTCGAGCCGGCCGTGGATCGCCGCCGAGATGACGGTCTCGATCATGTTGCGTTCCCGCTCGATCCGGGATTCGAAGTAGTTTGCAACGAAATACGCCACCAGCGCGATGGCAAGGCCCGCCGCAGTGGTGGTCAGGGCGGTGTAGATGCCTGCGGCCAAGATGGTCGGGTCCACCGCGCCCTCGGCCACGGCGAGGGCAGAGAAGGCGTCGATCATGCCGATCACGGTGCCGAGCAGACCCAGCATCGGCGCGGCCTGGACCACCATTTCCAGCGTGCGCATACGGTCCGTCATGGTCGCCAGCTCGATGATCGCGGTCTGGCGGCCCAGCTCTTCGGCATAGGTCGAGTCGCCCGGCTTCGCCTGCACACCAGAGAACACGGCCTGCAGGATGCGGGCGAGCACGGACTTGCGCTTTTGCGCTTGCTGCAGGGCCAGGTCGGCGCGCCCGGACAGCCAGTTGTCGAGGATCTCTTCGGCGCGTTTCCGGCGCCCGACGCCGAGCACCATGAACTGCACCCACTTGTAGATTGCCACGGCAATCGCGAGGAGCGACAGAATCCCCAGGGCGCCAAAGACGATGAGGGACGCGATGTTAAAGGACTCGGGGAGAAAGGACTCCATCAATCACTCCTTGAGCGGTGCGCGGGGCGGAATGTGCCCCGATCGCACGGGTCGTTCTGACGTTAGATACCGAATTGGATCGCGGTGCGCGAGCTTGCGCTGAGCGCCGACATGCATACGTCTGCATCATTGCCCGTTTCGGCGTCAATGCATGCCGAGCTGTCGTTGATGACGATACGCGAAATGTCCGAGCACGCGGCGCCGGGCAGTTCGAACTGGAGCACGCGGGTCTTGCCGTCGATCAGCGCGCCGAACTTCAGCACAAGCAGGCGGGTCACAACCCCTTCGCCGTCGAAAATCGCCACTTCGTACTCTGTCCTGTCGAGCGCGGTGCCGGAGTTGTTCTCGGCCACGTACGTCAGTCGGCAGTTGCCGTTACCGGTTTCCGCGGCGGCGTTCAGTTCCAGCTCAAACAGGTTGGACGTTGGCGTTTCGTCCTGGGCGGCTGCGGCCATTGGAACCGATGCCAAACCCGCAATGCACAAAGCAAAAATACGGTTCTTCATGTTTCACTCCCCCTGAAAATGCATGAAGCCCGGGGTAAACCACCGGGCCCGTCATACCATCATATTGGCGGGGAAGGGCGCCATCATGTCAACCCGGTTTGCCGGGAATTCACGATCGCGCCCGCGCGTGTGTCAGCGAAACACGCCGTGCATGCCCGACGCGGTGAATGCGTTGGGATCGGGGCGCGCGGAGACGCTGCTCGAACGCGGCTGGAAGATGCGCTGGATCAAGGGACGCCTCTCCGGCTCGAACGCGACGCGTGTGGTGATGCGGCGGTTGGAGGACACGACCTGAGCGTCGCTGCGTGTGGTCACTGCAGCTTGTGCAACATTCACGAAACCGTCGTCGCGCGACACCGGACGCAGGGTCCGGTAGGGGGCAAGACCGTCGCCCAGTTCTGCCTGCTGCGTCGACACGACCGGCTGCGACAGTCCACGTGTCTCGGCGAAACGTTCCTGGCCGGAAACGTCGGCTTCGGCGACGTTTTCCGCTTCACCCTTGAACGAAACCGCGACCGCCTGCGACGACTTAGATGCGGCGACCGCATGTGCAAGCACAATACGCTCTGGCAGACGTGGGCCCGCAGCCATTGCCGAATGGCTGGCAAAAATCGCGAGACCGGTTGCGGCGGACAGGCCTACGAGGCCGACACAGGAGAGAATGATGCGTTTCATGGCTTCCAATATAGCGGAAAAGTCGTCAATTTCTCGTGCAAAATGTGGCGACCTTCAGGCTGAACCTCTACGTTGCGAAAAACACACAGAATTTTGGAGCGCTCGTGCCCCGTCTGTCTCTTAATGTAAGGCGTTTTCGTGCATTTGGAGTGCTTCCGGCACTTCTTCGGCTGTTTTCTGCCGGTTGCGCCGTCATCTTTCTGTCCTCCACGCAGGCCGCGGCCCAGTTTGCAGTCTGCAACCAGACGCTCAACGTGCTGAATGTGGCCGTCGGGCGGTACGCGTATGAGAACTTCACAACCTCTGGCTGGTGGACCGTAGGACCGAACCGCTGCGCCAACGTGATCGACCGCGTGCTGGACGTCCGGTACGTTTACGTCTTTGCACAGGACGTCTTCGGCAAGGAGATCATGCGCGGCGCGACCCCGATGTGTATCGACACCAAGCGCTTCGACATCGTGGGGGAAGAAGACTGCCTGTTGCGCGGCTATCTGGAAGCACGTTTCCACGAGGTCGACACCTTCAAGAGCGAACGGTGGACGCTGTTCATCTACCCGCCATCCTGACGAATGCTCGGCTCCCCCGCGCCTATGGAAAGTCTGACTGGCCAACGCTTCGGCAAGCCTGCAGAATATGTGTCGCGTTCGTGTCCGGGGTCGCGCCTGCGCGGATGCCGCTGACAGACTGGTTCTCGTTCCGGGAAGGGAATTGATCCATGCGCACTGCCGCTCTTGCCCTTACGCTTCTCGGCCTGTCCGCCGCGCCGCTGACCGCGCAGGACTGGCAAGCCATCGTCGTGGGCCAGCCAGGCCCGGGGACGGACGTGTCCCTGGACGACGCATTGCACGCCGGAGAAGCGCTGAAGAAGGGGGGCGTGCCGCTGCTGGATGTGATCCGCGACATGCCACGCGCACGCCTGACCGACACGCTCGCCGTGATGGGCGACGTGCCGCGTCTGGTGTTCTTCTACTCCGGCCGGATGCCTTCGGGCAGCTTGGCGATGCAGGACGGGGCGATGCCGCTCGACACGATCCTGCAAAGCGCGGCCGGCGCAGGCACGCAAGAAATGATCCTGATGCTGGAGAATTGCTCGGACGAGTCGCCGATCCCGTCGAGGATCACCGTACCGGACGCTCCCGACGGCATGGCACTGATGGTCGTGGCCTCGGCCGGACCCGGCGCACGCTGCGAACCGGGCGAACGCCTGAGCGACGCGCTGCGCGCGATGTCCGAAGAACAGTCGCTGACCGGCGACCTGCTGGCGCGGCTCGACGGGATGTTCACGGTGGGCAGTGTGCCGTCCCCCGTCGTCATGACCGGCGCAGGTCCGCAAGACAGCGGCGATTCGCTGGTGGAATTGCTGCCCGAGGACGTCATCCTGCTGCCTGCGCTCGACGGAGACTTCTCGTTGGGCGGCGGCGAGAGCGGATTCGAGGAGACCATCGGCGTGGACGAGGTCATCGAGATCGTTCTGCCGGCGCGCGTCCCCGACATTCCGGACATGCCGGAGATCGTGGAGGACAACTCTCCCGTCATCACCTTCGCGGCCCTGCCGACCGCCCAGATCGCCGCCCTGCCAATAGTCGCCGGGCTGCCCGATCCTTCCATCCTCGTGGGTCTGATCGAGGGGGTGACGGATGCCTCTCTGGAGGTCGACCCGCAACCCGACGCTCCCTCCACTGCCCTGGCCAGTTTCTTCGACGACAACGCAGAGATCGCCACCTCGCTCGCCACGTTGCGCAACATGCGCCAGAACGACCCGGAGATGTACTCAAGCCTCCTTGCGACAGGGGCGTTCGATCCGCAGGACGACAGGGTGCTGGCAAAGGTTATCCAGTCGGAACTCAGCAGAATGAACTGCTATCGCGGCAGGGTCGACGGCCAGTACGGGCGCAGGTCGCGCGAAGGATCGAGCAGTTATTTCGACGAACTGAAGAAGAAGGGCTTGGCGGCGCTCGACGATCCGGCGGCCACAGTCGACCTGTTCCGACTGATCCTCGGCAACGACGACATACGGTGCCCTGACCCTGTTGTGGCACGCCCTCGAACCAACAACCCCGCCCGCCAGCAGAACGCCACGCGGCAAACACAGTCGAGCCCGGTGCGACAGCAGCCCGCGCAAACGGTTCAACGGAACCAGCCGGTGCAGCAACAGAGTACACCGAGCAGGCAACCCAATTTCTCGGGCGCGCGGTTCGGCTCCGGCATCGGCCGCTAGGCGCGCCCTCAAGACCCTTGTTGCACAATGCAGTCCAGCGCGCCGGGTTGCGATGCGGCTTCGGAGCAAGCGCCAAGGCCATGACAAAATCCTGTGTGCAGGACTCGTGTTCTGCGCCCGTTCTGCTATAAGTCGGGTTACTTCATTACGAACCGAAGCAAGGGAATTGCCCCATGCGCACCGCCGCTCTTGCCCTCATGCTCGCAGGTCTATGCGCTGCGCCGCTGACCGCGCAGGAATCGACCGCGGGGGATCTGGTCACAATCGATCTGACCGGAGAGGACGTCACAGGGCAGGAGCCCATCGCGCCGGAGTGGAAAGCCATCGTCGTGGGCCAGCCCGGACCAGGCGCCAAGATGTCCTTCGCAGATGCGTTCCATGCTGGCCAGGCGATCGAGAAAGGCGGCCTGCCGCTGATCGACATGATCCGCGACATGCCCCGCACCCGGCTGACCGACACGCTCGCCGCGCTTGAAGATGCGCCGCGGCTTCTGCTGTTCTACTCCGGCCGGATACCTTCCGGCAGCGTTTCCATGCAGGACGGCACCATGCCGCTCGACACGATTCTGCGCAGCGCCTCCGTCGCCGGAACGGAGGAGATGATCCTGATGCTTGAGAACTGCACCGACCAGACACCCGTCCCGGCGCAGGTCATCGTACCGGAGCCGCCCGAGGGCATGGCGTTGTTGGTGATGGCGTCCGCCGGCCCCGGGGAGCGCTGCGAACCGGGCGAACGCCTGAGCGACGCGCTGCGCGCGATGTCCGAAGAAGAGGACCTGACCGGCGATCTGTTGGCGCGGCTCGACGGGATGTTCACGGTGGGCAGTGTGCCGTCCCCGGTCATCATGACCGGCGCACCGGAGGAAAACGACACGCAGGAACTGGTGGAACTTCTCCCCGAGGACGTCATCCTGCTGCCCGCACTCGACGGGGATTTCTCGCTGGGAGGTGGCGGCGACGACAACGGTTTCGAGGAGACTATCGGCGAAGACGAGGTGATCGAGATCGTGTTGCCCGCGCGCGTGCCGGATCTGGCGCAGGACATCGTGGAGAACACACCGGTGGTCACCTTCGCCGCGTTGCCCACAGCCCAGATCGCCGCCTTGCCGCTTGCAGCGGGTCTGCCGGAGCCTTCTATCCTCGTGGGCTTGATCGAAGGCATCACCGACGCCTCCCTCGAAGTCGATCCGGAACCGGAAGCGGAGTCGACCGCCCTTGCCAGTTTCACCAATGACAACGCGGCCATTGTGGCATCGCTTGCGACGCTGCGCGAGCTGCGCAAGAACGACCCCGGTATGTACGCCAGCCTGCTTGCATCCGGAGCGTTCGACCCGCCGGCAGGCGACGTGCTTGCCAAGGTCATCCAGACCGAGCTTCGCCGGATGAATTGCTATCTCGGAGGTATCGACGGCGATTACGGCCCCCGGTCCCGCCGCGGCTCGACCAGCTACTATGGCGAGCTGGAAAAGAAAGAGATCGCCTCGCTGGACAGCCCCGACGCCTCCGTCGATCTGTTCCGCCTGATCCTCGGCAACGACGACGTGCGCTGCCCGGATCCGGTGGTGGCGAAGCCGCGCTCGTCGACGACGCGGTCCAACACGGCGCGGAACACCTCTTCGCGGTCCACAAACACCACGCGTACCACCCGGTCGGCACCGGCAGCCCAGGCCCCCAGCAGGGCGCCCACGTCTTCGCCGAGCCGGTCCTCTGGCGGCAACTTCTCTGGCGGGTCCTTCGGGGGTGTGTTCCGGTAGAGCGAAACACCCGGCAGGTCCGCATTTCCGATTCCTGACGGTCGCGGTGCCGGAACGCACTTCCGGCATTCGCTTCGTCTGTTACAGTACGTTCAGCCAGTTGTTTCCATCCCATTTCATGCCCCAACCCACACATGCCGATCGACGTTGACCCCTCCTTCAAAAAGACCGGCGACAAGGCACGGGAACGTCAGCTGTGGAGGCAGACCGGAGAGAATGCGCGCAGACGCCATCGCAGGCGAAAGATTCGCCGCATCGCGATCATGGGGGGCGGTGGCTTTGGCATTCTCCTGATCGCTTTCATCGGATGGATGGTCGCGCGCTCCCCCAGCGACGGAGGCGGCGGTGTCGAAGGATCCGATGTGGCGGAGTTGAGCGGTCTCGACCCCGAAGACGACGATTTCACGATGGTGCAGGCAGACGAAGCGCAGACGGATTTCGCCTCCAGCAGCTTCACCCCGGTGCTGCCTGCGGACATCCAGGTCGATCCGATGATCCTGCGGGTTGCGCAGGAAGGTGAGGGCAACGTGCAGTACATCGCCGGACCTCAGGACTTCCTGCCCGCGCGGGTCGGGCCGCCCGGATCTCAGCGCTTTGCCTACCTGCGTGAACCGCTTGTCGCCGCGGAGCAGACGCTGGAACTGGTGCTGCCCTCTTCGCGCGACGACTTTGCCCTTTTCCAGGCGCAGCGCAGCCAGGCCAGCCCTCCGGGTGCCCTGCCGCAGCAACCTCAGAAACCTTCCGCCCCGGTCGAGGCCGGGGACCTCGTCACCGTCGAGGAAGACAGCAGCTGGGGTGACCTGATCACCACCGACGACGATGCCCTCCAAAGCGAGGGCCAATCCGAAAGCGCCGCCGTCTACGTGGAGACCCGGATCGAGAACACCACCTCTACCGTGCTTGCCCTGCGCGAAAGTGAGCGGCATGCGCTCTACGAGGACGTGGTGACGGCTTTGCAGACGGAACGCCCGCTGGTGCAGGTGCTGACGTCCAGCGGGTTCAGTGCAAGCGACGCCGCCGCAATCGCACGGGCCGCCGAGACGCGCCTGTTCGTTCCCG
The DNA here is from genome assembly GCF_039724765.1 of Sagittula stellata E-37. Lineage (NCBI taxonomy): Bacteria > Pseudomonadati > Pseudomonadota > Alphaproteobacteria > Rhodobacterales > Roseobacteraceae > Sagittula > Sagittula stellata. The sequence goes on from NZ_CP155732.1 coordinate 20,723, forward strand.
AAAAGCTGGCGGGCGGCAGCATCGTGGCGGTGCGCTATCGCCAGAACGATTTCGGGCGCGAGCTGATCCAGATGTCGGTATACGGCCCGGAGGGCTACATCGGCACGCTCGTCCGGCTTGGCGAAGGGCGCTACGATAGCGGCGCGGACCCGTGGTTCTCGGAAAACCTGACGGACCGGACCGGCGAACTGGTGGCGCAGGCGCAGGAGGCGAAAGAGGTCCGTATCATCGACGCGATCTATTCCACCGCGCTCTCCAACGGCCTGTCACAGACGCTGGTCGGCCAGCTTATCCTGATCCTGTCCAAGGACTTCGACCTCGACCGCTTCGCCAGCGACGGGGACTACTTCTCGGTGCTGTACGCCAACACGCCCGGCCCGGAGGGAGACGGCTTGGGCCGCGTGCTTTACGTGGGGATCGAGGGGCCGTCCGGCACGCTGACCTGCTACGTGACAGACGGTGAAAACGAGGGCGAATTCGCCTGCTTCGATTTCAACGCCACCACGACGGGCGGAGGCGGAGGCGCCATCGGAGGCGGCATGGTCGTGCCGGTGAAGGGGGTGAAGACGTCGGGCTTCGGCCCGCGTCACCACCCGATCCTGAAGCAGGTGCGCAATCACGACGGTGTCGACTGGGCAGCACCCACCGGCACGCCCATCGTGTCCGCCATGAACGGCACGGTGGAATACGCCGGACCGGGCGGCGGCTATGGCAACGTGATCTACATCGACCACGGCAACGGCCAGCAGACGCGCTATGCCCACATGTCGAAGTACGGCGCGTTCAAGAAGGGCGACCGGGTGAAGGCGGGCGACGTCATCGGCTACGTCGGCACCACCGGGCGATCCACCGGACCGCACCTGCATTTCGAACTCAGGGTGAACGGCACGCCGGTCGACCCGCTCAGCTATCGCGCCTCTGTCACCGTGGCGGCTGTCTCGGACGGCGGACAGCCGGGGTCGGCGGCGGTCGAGCAACTGGTCAACAAGATCATCAAGGTCGAAAGCGCGGGCAACGCACGCGCGAAGAATCCGCTGTCGACCGCAACGGGCCTCGGCCAGTTCATCGAAAGCACGTGGCTGCGGATGATGCGCGACTACCGGCCGGACCTTGCAAACAGCATGAGCCGCGCGGCCTTGCTGGAACTGCGCTTCGACCCGTCGCTGAGCCGCGAGATGGTGCGCAACCTTGCGCGGGAAGGGGAGGCCTACCTCAGATCGCGTGGCCATACGATCACGCCGGGGAACCTGTACCTCTGCCATTTCCTTGGTGCGGGCGGGGCGGCAAAGGCCCTGAGCGCATCGCGCGAGGCGTCCGTGCTCGACGTGATGGGCGCGGGCGTCGTGGGGGCAAACCCGTTCCTGCGCGGCAAGACCATCGGCGAACTGATCGCTTGGTCGGATCGCAAGATGCTGGTCAGGGGACAATCCACCGCAATCTCCAGCGCGCCCGCCATACCCGCACCCCGTGCCGTTCCGGAAGAGATCAAGGCGTTCAGGGAAACCGTCGATACCTTGCTGAAAGAGGCAAAGGCCAAAGCCGAAGGCATCGCCGCCCGGGCCGCGGAGGAAGACGCTGCCGATGAGGAAACGACAGGCGAGACGGTTGAAGACGCCCCCGAAAATGACTAAGCTATAGCCAGACCAGATACGGTGCCGCCATGATGGCCTCTGTCCACGAAGCCAAGACCAACCTGTCGAAATTGATCGACGCCGTGGAACGCGGCGAGCGGGTGGTCATCACGCGGCACGGCATACCGGCGGCGGAACTTGTGATCGCACGGAAGGCGCAGGTCCGGATCGGAGGGCTGAAAAGCCGCCTCGCTCCGCCGCCGGACAGTTTCACCGCGCCGCTCTCGGAGGAAGAGTTGCGGGACTGGGGCGCGTGAGCGCACTGCTCCTCGACACCAACGCCTTTGCCATGATCCTCACGGACGACCCGCGCCTGACGGACACGGCCCGGGATGCCATTCTGGGCGCGACCCGCGTGGCGCTCTCGGTCATCAGCCTGTACGAGATCGGACAGAAGGTACGACTGGGGAAATGGCCAGAGATGGACGCCTTTGCGTCAGACCTTGCGGTGCAGGCGCAGAACGACGGGATCGACCTGCTGCCCCTGTCCCCCGCTGCGGCCTTGCAGGCGGCACTGCTCGACTGGGAACATCGCGACCCTTTCGACCGCATGATCGCCTGCGTGGCCCGGGCCGAAGGGCTGGACCTAGTGTCGTCCGATACAGCGTTCGACGCGCTGACCCTGAGCCGGATCTGGTAGCGCTGGCGCTGCAGCCTCCCCACCCCTGAAGGGCACCGGCGCGGCGCCAGTACCCCTGCGGGTTTCGCGAACTCAGCGAGAGCGGTGGTGCCAGCGGACGCGGCCCTCCTTGCTGCCCTTCTTCAGGGGCAGAAGCGGACGGTATTGCGCGACCCAGCTTTTCGGATCGTAATCGCACACCAGACGGCCCTTCGCATCACGGATGAAACAGAGCGCGCCGTTCTTGTGTTTCCAGACGACGCCGCCAAAGCTGGCGATGGTCATTGCCTGGATGTCGTTGTCGCTGGCCCAGAAGCTATAGTCGCCCAGCGGGAAGATACCGTCGCGGAACTCCTTCGGTTCGTCCAGTTTGGCTTCGTCGACCATCGACTGTGTGTGGTCGTCGACGGCGGCCTTGATCATGCCGGTCACGAAACCGGCACCGGCGAGGATCGCGCTGCCGGCGATGGTGGCGGCCACGCCGACGCCGTAAAGGAATCCGTCGCCTGCGTCCGGAGCGGTATCGGTGGCCAGCCAGACGACCGGCTGCACGATCAGTCCCGCGGCAGACCCCTTCGTCGCGCCGGCGACCTTGCCGACCGCCTTTGTCACCGACTGTGCCGCGACCTCAGTGCCGATGCCGGTTACAGAATTTTTGTATGTCATCAGAAACCTCAATCATTTCATTACAATTCAAACACATTACTCGATACGCATTCCGGAACACGGTCCGTCACTTGTAGAACACGCGGTACGTCCGCGCCGGGTAGTCTTGAACAAATTTCGCATAATTTTCAGTGGTTTTCGCACCCCTGCCCACCGGAAAAGGATCGTTGTAGGAAATGTCGGCCTTGTTGTCGCGCTCGCCGCTTAGGCCGGTCACGAGGATCCAGTGCCCGCTGGAGGACACGCCCTTGCTGTAGGGACCCGCGTATTCCAGCATGTCGAAGATCAGCGGCCCACGCCGCAGGTGATTGCGCAGCTTTGTCACGCTCCAGCTTTGCGGACCGATGTACTGCAAGCCGTGCGCCTTGGCGTAATCGCGGGTCGGGGTGATCCAGTCGGCCTCGCCCGAGAAGTTGTCGAGGCTGCCGTCCGGAAGAATCATCGACGCCGGTGTGCGCGCCTTGACCTGCGCTACCGTCTGCCCCAGCAGCATCGCGGTGGCCGCGGCCCAGCATGAGGTGCCGGTCGGCTGCGGGATCAGCTTTACCTTGTGATAGATCTTGGCGATGGATTCGGAGGGCTGGGGCATGGCTTTCCAGATCGCCTCCGACGTCGCGTCGTTCAGCGCCGCCAGCGTCTTGCCGTTCGGATCGACGCGGGAATCCGGATTGTTGAACTTCAGCACGCATTTCTGGAAGTCGTAGATCGCGGCTCGGGTCAGGGTGCCGCAGATGCCGTCTTCGACCAGCGCGTCGCGCGGTGCCGACATCTGTGCGTTCAACTGACTTTGGACCGCGTAGACATCGGCAGCCTTGTTGCGACCGTTGCGACCGACGCTCGATTGCACGTAAATCGTTTGATTGATGCTCATTTGCTAAAATCTCGATGCCATGATCCCCGGAAGCGAAAAGCGCCTTCAAAGGGGAGCGGGTTGTGTCTGTATCAAATTCACTCGTGCCTGAATGCGGGTGCCCCGGCATCGTAACGTGCCGGTCGCGCAATAGGTGGTGCCTATATGAACGGACACAATGGCCAAGGCAGGTATTCCATGCCCCGGGCGCGCCATTATTTTCCCGGCTCACGCAGCATGCTTTTATTGATCTCCCGTCACATGTCTTTCCGAATGGCCAACCCGTCTGAAGACTGGCGCGCGATGGCCATGCACTGAAGCCACCGCACGCCGGAATTAGGTTCAGGCAAAGTCGTATTCGAAACCCTTCTCGCCCACCTTCACCGTCACTTCGCTCATGTCCTCTCCGGACACCATCCGTTGAAGCACCTGGCGGGACAGGTCCGGGAGGATGGAGTTGGTGATGATGTTGTCGATCATGCGGCCACCGCTGTCGGGGTCGCGGCACTGTTCTGTGATGTAGTCGATCACCTCGTCGCCATAGACAAGGTTCGCGCCATGCGCGCCTTTCAGGCGCTTGGCCACCGCACCGATCTTCAGTTTCGTGATACCGGCCAGCACATCCTTGCCCAGCGGGAAATAGGGGATCGAAACGATCCGGCCCAGCAGGGCAGGGGGGAAGACCTCAAGCTGGAAAGGCTTCAGCGCGGTCTCCAGTTCATCGAGGTCGGGCGTGGTGTTGCCGCCCTCCGCCATCTCCATGATGACGTCTGTGCCGACGTTGGAGGTCAGCAGGATCAGCGTGTTCTTGAAGTCGATCCGCCGCCCGTTGCCGTCCTCCATGATGCCCTTGTCGAACACCTGGAAAAACAGCTCGTGCACGTCGGGGTGGGCCTTTTCGACCTCGTCCAGAAGCACGACGCTGTAAGGCTTGCGTCGCACGGCTTCGGTCAGGCGGCCACCTTCGCCGTGGCCCACATAGCCCGGCGGTGCGCCTTTCAGCAGCGACACGGTGTGCGCCTCCTGGTACTCGGACATGTTGATGGTGATGATGTTGTCCTCACCGCCGTAGATCGCCTCGGCCAGGGCCAGCGCGGTCTCGGTCTTGCCGACACCGGACGGACCGCACAGCATGAAGACACCGATGGGCTTGTTCGGGTTCGACAGGCCCGCGCGGTTGGTCTCGATGCGCTTGGCGATGGCCTTCAACCCGTGGTCCTGACCGATGACGCGCTCCTGCAGATGCTCGGCCAGATGCAGCACCGCCTCCAGTTCGTCCTGTACCATCCGGCCCGCCGGGATGCCGGTCCAGTCGGAGATGACAGAGGCCACGGCCTGCGCGTCGACGTGGGCATAGACCATGCGGTCGTCGGGGTTGCCCTCTTCGAGCGTCGCCATGAAGGCGTGCATTTCCTTGCGCGCCTCGTCCGGATCGATCGTGGCACCCTCGGCCTCTGCCTCCGCGTCGGAGGAGGCGTCCTCGGCGGCGGGACGGTTGTCCATCACCTCGGCGACGTCATGGCCCTGCGAGACGGCGATCTCCTTGCGCAGAAGGATGATCTTGTCGACGATTTCCTTCTCCTTGGCGTATTTCTCTTCGAGGTCGGCGAGTTCGGTTTCCAGCTTCCCCTTCTCTTCCATCGCCTCAAGGATGCGTTCCTCGTTCGACTCCCCCAGGTCGCGCTCGGACTCCTTCCCGGCGATCTCGACGTCCAGCGCGGCGATCTTCTCGCGGATGTCCTGGATACGGGCCGGGACAGAGCTTTGCGAGACGGCAACGCGGGCACAGGCGGTGTCGAGCAGCGACACGGCCTTGTCCGGCAATTGCCGCGCCGGGATGTAGCGGTGCGACAGGGACACGGCGGCGACAATGGCCTCGTCCGAGATGCGCACCCCATGGTGCTCTTCCATCGGTTCGAGGATGCCGCGCAGCATGTAGCAGCATTTCTCGACCGAGGGTTGGTCGACGTTGACCGGCTGGAAACGCCGGGTCAGCGCGGGGTCCTTTTCGAAATAGGTGCGATACTCCGACCACGTTGTCGCGGCGATGGTGCGCAGCGTGCCGCGGGCCAGCGCCGGTTTCAGCAGGTTCGCGGCATCGCCCGTGCCTGCCTGACCACCGGCACCGATCAGGGTGTGCGCCTCGTCGATGAAGAGGATGATCGGGGTGGGGGAGGACTGCACCTCGTCGATGACCGACTTCAGCCGCTGCTCGAACTCGCCCTTCATGGACGCGCCCGCCTGCATGGCCTGAATGTCGAGCATGTAGAGCTTCGTGCCCTGCAGCTTCGGCGGAACCTCCCCTGCGGCGAGTCGCTGCGCGAAGCCCTCGACCACGGCGGTCTTGCCGACGCCCGCCTCCCCGGTGAGGATCGGGTTGTTCTGGCGGCGGCGCAGAAGCACGTCGATGACCTGCCGGATCTCGTCATCGCGGCCAACGATTTTGTCCATCTTGCCCGACGCAGCATCCGCCGTCATGTCGACGGAGAACCGGCCAAGCGCGGTGGATGCACCGGGGCGACCGTCGTCATCCTCGCCCGGTTCGGCGGCCGACGGAGAGGACAGGCCGGAGCCGTCCATCGGGCGCATGGTCTCTTCTTCGGAATCCTTCCATAGCCGACGGCTTTCCTTGGCGAGGATGTCGGCAGAGATATCCCCAAAAACCGAAGAATACCGCATGATGTGACGGCGAAGATGGTCGTCCTGCAGGATGCCGGTCAGCACGTGGCCGGTGCGGATCTGGCTTTCTCCGAACAGGAGGGTCGCATAGGTCCAGGCATGCTTCAGCGAGTCGAGGAACTGCTCGGAAATACCGGGAGCCTCGGTGACGTTCTTGTCGAGCTTGGCCAGCGTGTTCTGAAGATCCTTCAGCACCTGGCCCCGATTCAGCCCCAGCGCATTCAGCGTGACGGAAATGTCTGAGTTCTTGTTGGACACGACCGGCCACAGCCAATGGCAAAGGTCGATCTGGCGGTTGCGGTCCCCGCGCGCCTGCCGCATGCCCTGAATGAAGGCATTGTACCCGGCCTGGTTCATCTTGAGAGCATAGCTCTCGATCTCAATTCCTGACATTGCAATCGTCCCTTCTGAAATGTACCGGCCCGGTTATCGCTCCGGGTCCGGATCTCCCTGTTGTGTGTCCGGCCGTCACGCGGCCGCCTGTTGATCTTGCCCTTTCGGGGGCAGAAGCTTGAACACCGTTACCTGCACCATCACGTCTGGATCTCCCTTCGGCGGCGCGAGGCAGGCCATCCAGCCGAGCTGCGCGTTCACGCCCATGATCGCCGGCTGGATCTCCGTCTGCGGCAGCCACAGCACGGCCTCGACCTCGTAGGCCTCGCCGAGATACCAGAACACCAGATCGCGGAGGTCGGGGTGATCCCCGCCCGATGGCAGCAGCTTGAAGTAATCCTTGATAGAGCGGACATAGAGATGCACGCGGATCTTCTCTCCGACCGTGCGCACCCGGGACCCGAGGTGCATGTTCATGCCGATGCTGCAGGCCTGACGGCCCATGTGCGACAGCGTGTCGGGCTCGAAATCGAGCCACGTCGGCACCAGCTCCTCGATCTCGACGTTCAGTTTCCCTTGGAAGTGCAGCTGCAGGATCTGGCGCAGGCGCACCGGGCTTTTGACGCGCCCACCGGCCAGACCCGCGTAGCGCGCCTTGACCGTGTCGGACACGTCGTCCCGGTCCCGCATGGCCGTCGTGCCATTGCCCGCCACGGCCAGAAGGTAGGACTGGAAGCGGTCGTCGGTCGGGTGGTCGAACTGCGTGATCGCATGGGCGTCGGACCAAGCCCGGAAGAACATCTCCTGAAAGCGCTCGGTGAAGATGTCGACAAAGCGAGTAAAGCTCTTGTCGCCATGGATGAACCACTGCTGGACCTCCTCGGTCCAGTTAAGCGGGAAGGCTCCGAACGGCCCGAAGAACCCCATGAACTGCGCGCGGATCATCGGCACGCGGCGGGTGGGGTCGTAACGCGCAATGTCGGCATGCGGCACGCCGGTGAACGGGTCCTGCCCCATGCGGACAAGCTGGTCGTGCAGGCGGGTGTTGCGCCCGATGCGCGGCTTCGTCCCGGCGCGGCGCTCAAGCTCCCGCAGGAGGAAGAACAGCCCCTTGCCCATCGCGCGCCATGCCGCCTGTTCGTCCTCGTCCAGATTGGAGGGCATCTCCGGCTCGTCGTCGAGCTCGTCCATGGCGAGGTGTTCGACCCGCGAGGTGACAAGTTGCCGGAACGTGTCCAGCAACCCATCTTCGAGGAAGGCGTCCTCGGAGTGTTTCAGCCTCTGGCTGGCTCGGCGGACAAGATCCTTGCGCAGGGCGGGGGTAAGTCCCTCGGGCGCGCGGCGCGCGGTGTGGCGCAAGGCCGTGGCCAGACCGTGACCCAGCAGCGCCTGCTCGATGACTTCGTCGGGCGTCCAGTCTGCGCGCGGGATGAACGCCTGAATCGACGTCTGCGTCCGCGGCAGACCCGGGAGTTCGGCAAAGACGGTCTTGTCTTCGTCATCCCAACCGTCGCTGGCAGCGGGCGCCGTTTCGGTCCGGGGCGCATCGTCGAACCAGTCGAGATCGGCCATGACCGTCTTGTCGTCGCCATCCGACTTGCCGCCGATCATCGGCGGACGCACCGACGGCAGCTCTGCGGCCGGTTCCGTGCCGCGCGACTTGTTGGGCGCTATGCCCGGAAGGGGCGGGAAGGTCGGCTCCTTCACATCCTTGTCCTGCACCGGCTGTGAAAAACCGCCTTTCGGCATCGGCAGCGGTTCGATTGTCTTCGGGCCGCTGTCCTTGTCCTTGGGCGACGACTTGTCCTCGGGTTTGCCCGGGTCCTTGTCGAGCCAGCCCATGACCGTCTTTTCGTCGTCATCCCAATCGTCGCTCACAGCACGCGCCCTCCGCCCAGCCGGGGCGGCCAGGTCTTCAGGTGTCCGCGCTGGTGCGAGCGGATGACCGTCTTGGTGAACGAATTGACAGAGGCGTATTCGGCAAGGAACCTGTCCAGCACCGAACCGAGCAGCATGATACCGGAGCCTTCGAAGGCCTCTTCGTCGAAGGTCAGCGTAATTTCGAGACCGCGCGCCGTATGGAAACCCTCGGGATGCGGAATGGAGGCCGGAACCTGCCGGGTCTCGACCGACTGCAACCCATCGACCTGGCTTTCAATGAAGCTGTCGGAGAGATCGGCGAACAGACGCATCATCTCGCGCAGGGCCTCTGCCGCATCGGCCCCGGTTCGGCCCAGAACCCCGTAACTGTTCAGCGACATGTGGCTGACGAGCCGCCAGTAGACGTCGCCGGACTGGGTCCGGTGGGCCGCGCCGCCTTCCATATCGGCCAGACTGTCGCGCGGCGGAGTGGGACCGTCGATGCAAGCCAGCCGGATCGTGTTCTCGTCGCAGAAGTAGAAGTCTTCCTCGCCCTGCTTGATCGGCAACTCGCCGGCCAGGTGCCGGTTGGAGCACAGCCCCCGGATCTGGAGACGCTGCACCCGTTCGTCGTCGGGCGGCTCGTAGATCGACAGGAAGGTTTCCGTGCCGCGATAGCGCGACCGGGAAATACCCTGCTTGCGCTCCTGTGCGGTGATCCGGCGCTTCTTCTTGCGGGTCGTATAGTACAGCGCGTGCCTCGGACTGACCTTGTTCGAGGGCAGGGCATACAGCGGATAGACCCGCGTCTTGCCCTGGCTGCCCTGGTAGTGGGCGAAGACCTCGGTCACGCGGTGGAATTCGTAGTGCGTAACGGGTGTGGACAGCGGCGTGACCACGTGTTCGTGGCTCTTGCGGTCCATGCGCAGGGGCGCGGCGGCCTCTTCGAACAGGTTGACCGCCGGGGCGCAGTGGAGGCGGATGTCTTCCGTTGACAGTTGCGCCGCCAGCTTCTGGCTCGACGTGTCGAATTCGAAGATGATCTGAATGCGCGAACCGGGGACACGTGCCCAGACGTCGCGCAGCCCCTTCACCCGGAAGCCCAGGAACTTGCGCGGATAAACGAACACCTCGCGCAGAAGGGCAAATCCCTCGAACAGCCGGTCGTCATGCGGGAAAAGCCGTTCCGACCGGTCGAAACCAACCTGTTCGATCTGGTGCGGGGCAAGTGTCTGGTAGACGTCGTCGCCAAGCGCGTTCTGCCAGCGCAGAGACACCTTCACGCAGTCGCAGAACACTTGTTCATACAGCGCCACGGCCTCGTCCATCGGGCCGGCCAGATGAAACTGCAGCGTGTCGGCCTGCAGTTCGGTAAGCGGCTCGCTGTTGTCGGCCTTGCCGGTCACGCCAAGCCGCGCAACGTCGATCAGCATCCCGGCATGAACGCCCTTCGCCGGCTCCCGCATCACCGCGCCGACCTGACCCGACCGGGAAAGATAGCGCACCTCCGCAACGTCAACCGGCCAGAGACTGAGGGGCGCAGCCAGCGCAAACCGGCAGGACACGCGCTTTTCGGTGTCAACGTAGCGCGCCTCCATGTAGTCGCCGGGCTTGAAGTGGATGCCGGTGACTGTCTTCGGATCCTCGTAAGGGGCCGCGGCCCGCACCGTCATGACGGAGGGAGTCGGCTCCAAAACGCCGGGCAGAAGCTGGTCCAGAAGCTCCCGCGTGAAGCCACGGAATTCTTCGTCCAGTTTCAGTTGCACCCGTGCGGCAAGAAAGGCAGACCCCTCCAGAAGCGCCTGCGCGGTTGGGTCCATGTTCTCTTCGAGCAATCCGCCAAGGCGATCTGCCAGGCCCGGATACTCCTGCGCGAATTCCCGAGCCCGCTCCTTCAGCAGCGCGAGTTCCCGGTTGTAGGCGTCGCGGAAAGCCTGTTTCACATTTGCACCCGCAGCTTGGACATCCGCATCTTGCCCGCCCCGAGGTCGAGCTCCGCGTCGAAGTCGAGCGGGATGTCGACCGGGTCGCCCATCAGGTCGGCCTGCACGAAAAGCTCCAGCCGCTGGTCGTTCTTGCTATCGCTCCGGCGCACCGACACCTCGATCGAAGAAGGCACCAGACGCGGCTCGTGGTCGACAAGCGATTGCTTGATGGAAGCCTTGATCGATTCGCCCCCCAACTCGCGGATCGTCACGCTCGACAGGTCGCGGAAGCCGTAGTTGAGGATCGACCGCGCCACGTGCGGCGCCTGGTCGAGCGACACGGCGGCATCGAGACGGATGGTGTTCATCAGCGCGTTCAGATCCGCCTCGATGTGGTTGCGCAGGGCACCTTCGGTGACACCTTCGCGGAAATCGATGCGGCGGGTGATCGTGGTCTCGCCGTCTTCCTTCTTGTCCTGCGTGCGCTCGGCATGGTGCTGGCGGCGGCGGTCATGGAAGCTGGAGCGGAAGATCTGCAGGATCGAGACCTTGGCGCGGTCTTCCTTGCGCCAGACGCGGGTCACCTGCGTCGTCAGATCAGGATCGTCGGAGGTCATGTCACGCTCTCGAAATCAAAAGGCCCGAGACAAAACGTAACGGCCATCCCCCGAGCAATCAAAGAAAAATTAATGTGGGAAGGGCGGGTTTGCCGCCCTTCCCGAAATGCAGGTCCGCGAAGGGGAAGAGTCGCTTACGCGCTCCATTCCTTGTCTTCTGCGATTTCCCAACCGGCAGAGAATTCGCCGTCCGGCGCACCCTTCTGGTTCTGCTTAGTGTAGGTGACCTCGAACATGCGGAAGTTCAGGGTGAGGCTTTCCTGGATACGGTCCAGGCCGTCGTTCATCCCGCCGGTGTTGTACGACGTGATCATGACGTCCTTCATCTTGATCTTCATGTAGTCGACAGGCTTGGAGCCACCGGCCTTCAGCACGTGCAGTTCCGCTGTGTCGATGTGCTCGCCCGAGCAGCAGCGCTTGATCAGGTCGTGCGACGCCGCGTCGACGTACTTGGTGAACGCGATGTCACCCACGTCGACCTTGCCGCCGCCGCCACCGGACCCCAGGTGGGTGGTGCCCGACTGGGTCATGCCGACGCTCCAGGACAGGACGTCGATCCAGTCCTTGTGCTGGTCATTCTGGGACTCGCCCTTGATGCCGTTGCCGAGTTTCAAAAAGATATTAACAGCCATTTTGCTTCTCCTTCTGGCTTTAAATCTCACCTACCGCTTAATTGCGGGCGGCAATCACTTATTTGGCAGGCAGTTTCGACACGAGGCTCATGCCGATATCCATGCCTTCCATCTGAAAATGCGGTTTCAGGAAGAACTTGCCCGTGTAGTAACCCGGGTTGAGTTCGTCTTCGACCACTTCGACCTTTGCCCCTGCCAGCGGACGCTTCGCCTTTTCCAATTCCGTCGCGGTGTCAGGGTTACCCGTCACATACTTGTTGATCCAGGTCTGCAGCTCGATCTCCAATTGAGCCCGCGTCGGGCTCTGGCCAATCTTGTCGCGCACCATGACCTTCAAGTAATGGCTGAAACGCGACACGGCGAAGATGTAAGGGATGCGCGACGACATGTTGTCCGATGCCGTGGCAAGATCATCCACGTATTTCTTGGGCTTGTAGAGCGACTGCGCACCGATGAAGGCCGCCTTGTCGGTGTTCTGCCGGTGGATCAGGCCGATCAGGCCCGCCTTCGACAGTTCACCCTCCCGACGGTCCGTGATGGACACTTCCGTCGGGCACTTCATCTGCTTGTCACCGTCGCCGGTGTCAAAGACGTGCGTCGGCAGGTTGGTCACCTCGCCGCCGGAGGTCACACCGCGGATGCGGACCGTCCAGCCGTGTTCCTTGAACGCCCGGTTGATGTTCGTCGCCATCGCGTGCGCCGCGTTCATCCAGGAGTACTGCGTGCCGCCGTGACCGTCGGTCTCCTCGCGGAAGTCGAACTCCTCGACGACCGAGGTGCTGTCCGGGCCGTAGGGCTCGCGGGCCAGCGCGCGGGGCAGGGTCAGCGCGATGAAGCGGCTGATCTCGCTGTCGCGCAGCGAATTCCACTGAGCGTATTCCGCGTTCTCGAACATTTCCGACAGGTCCGGCGGAACGGCGATCTCGTTCCAGCTGTCCATGCCCAGCAGGTTCGGCGACGCGCCCGAGATGAACGGCGCCAGCGAGGCTTCGGCAATCCGGCCCATGAAGCGCAGGATGTTCACGTCGGCCGAGGAATGGTCGAAGTGGTAGTCGCCCACCAGGCAGCCGAAGGGCTTGCCGCCCAGCGTACCAAGCTGCTGTTCGTAGACCATCTGGAAGAGCGGCGATTGTTCCCACTTGTTCTTGGGATAGCGCCGGGTCATGGCCGCCAGCTCCGACTTGGAGATGTTCAGCACCTTGACCTGCAGAGACGCGTCGGTTTCCGCATTGTTGAGCGTGTACGCAAGGCCGCGCCACTGGCTCTCGAAATGCTGGAACTCCTCCTGGTGGAGGATCGCGTTCATCTGGTCGCTGAGCTTCTTGTCCAGCTTCGCCAGCATCGCGTCCAGCGTGTCGATCACGTCGTCTTCGATGATCGTCTGGTCGTCCAGCGCCTCGCGGACCAGCGCCACGAGAGCATTGTCCACCTCACGCTCTGCCACGTCGGTCCGCGGCTTGATCGTCTGTTTCAGAATGTCGGAGAATTCCGCAAGCTCGTTTACGGATTCCGCGACCGCGCCGCCTGCGCCTTCTGTATCCAGTTGTGCGTCGTTAGCCATGGTTCATGTCCCTGTTATCGCGTCGCCGTCGTTTATTCTTCGTCTTTGCCGGACTTCGCCTGCTCGCCGAGCGCGGCAAGCAGTTCCGGGTCGCTCAGCAGCTTCTTGATGTGCTCCTGGGCCTTGGGCTTCGACGACATGTAGCGCTGCAGGGAGGCAAGCTGTTCGCGGGCTTCCAGCAGCTTCGCCATCGCCGGAACCTGGCGGGCGATCTGCGTCGGCTCAAGGTCGTCCATGGAATGGAACTTCAGATCCACGCCCATCTTGCCGCCGTTCGGGTCAAGCTTGTTCTCCACCATGAAGGACATGCCCGGTTCGATCGACGCCATGTAGTCGTCCAGGGTGTCTTTCGTGACGCCGCTGAAGGTCCGCTCGGTCACGTCCTCCTTCTCGACGCCCGGGTTGTTTCCGGACAGGTCCGAAAGCATGCCCATGACGAAGGGCAGCTCAACCATCTTCTCGCTCTCGTAGGGGTCAGCGTACTGGATCGACACCCGCGGAGGGCGATTTCTCTTGATGTAACCGGAACCTGAATCAGACATATGAAAATCTCCCTGAGGCTTTGTTGCAGTGCTGCAATCTTGTGGAAAATCAAACCGCCAAGCGGACCTAAAGTCAACGATGTAGATATACCAAAAAACCGTACTTGTACACGGCGAGGGGAGTACCTACTCACTCCTCTTCGCGCGGTATCAGCTCGTCGATAATGGACTGAAAATCCCTGTCCAGATAACTTCTTGCGCGGCTCAGCAACGTCGGAATCGGGCTGGAGCGTTCGACTCGGCGGAAGTAGTCCTCGACCGACCGGATTGCGACCGCGGCCTCCCCCGCATTGGTCACGGAGACGTCCGGACCCGGGTCCGGCTCGGGGAACGGGGTGTCGGGATCGTCGTGCATGTCCTCGGTCAGCGCCCGAATCCGCGCGATTCCAAGCGAGAACCCGGCAGCAGGGCTGAAGTTGACAAGCGCCTCCTCGACATTGTCGGGCAGCAGGGTTTCCAAGGCTTCCAACAGCGGCTTGCCGATCAGCGACCGCGCCTGCGTCACCAGGAGCAGCGTGGCCGAGGACGGCTCATAGGCCCGGTAATAGGCCTCGCAGGCCTGCAAAAGGCGCTTGGCATGCAGGTGGCTGACCACCTCCGCGCCGCCCCCCTTCGCCGCTGCCGCAGCGGCAGAGAACGATGCGACGCCGCCGCCCCCTTCGCTGTCGCCCTCGTCGTCCTCGCCGCTGTCATCGCCGGGTTCCTCGACCTGGGCAACGGAGGCAAGATCGGACCGGGAGTTGGTGATCGCTTCGATCATCTCGGTGATGATCGGGCCGACACGGCTGAAATCCGGAGAGAACTTGGCCGTGCCGCTGGACTCGCACGCCGCCTTGATGCGGTTCATCGCGTCGCGCAGTTCGACCAGTGTTCCCAGCGTCTTCTCGACATGCTTGGCATTGCTCGCCGACGACAGCGCATCGAGGATGGGCGCCTGTTCGAGGTCCTCTTCGGACTGGAGGGCCGTCAGGTCGCCGCGCGCCACCTTCAGCCGCCGCAACGTCGCATCGCCGGTCGGCGTCAGCGCGGTGAAGTAGAGTGGCTGCACCACGCTGGTATTGTCGTTCAGGTCGTTGATCGCGCTGCGCCTGTCCCCGGAATCCGTCGGATGGACGTCCGCATCGAAGGTTTCCAGAAGCCCGGCAATCCAGGCAACGGATTCCGTGAACTTGGCCAGATTGCCGGCAAGGATCGCCCATTGCGCCCGCAGCACCACCAGCCGCAGGTCCTTCGACCGCTCCAGCACCGGGTCGATCAGCTTGATCTCGTCGCGGAAGTTGACCGACTTCGGATCGAACATGTTGTCCGGCGTCATGCTGCCGTCGGGCTTCTCGACACCGGGCCGGTAGTAGAACTCAGGCAGTTCGCCCATCCGGTCGAAATAGGCTTCGTCGAACTGCGGGTCGCCCTCGGGTTCGAGGTCGGGACCGCAGGGGGCATCCTCCGAAATCGGCTGGAGAAGCTTTTCGAGATCCATGCAAGCGCTCCGTCAGTGGCCCGCGACAGTGCGGGAAAATATCATTTTCGGTTGTTGGCCTCCGCGTAGGCCGATGCAAATGCTTGCAGGAACGCGTCCAGAATTCCGTGTTCCCCGGCTTGCGCCTTCTCGTCCCAACGCTCCACGTAGGTCGGCCACTGCTTGCCGGCCCGCTTGCCGCCCAAGAGGTTGGAGCCGGTGCTCTCGCACGCTGCCTCGATCTCTTCGGGGGACAATCCGCGGAACACCTCGGCCAGTGCTGGTTGAAGCGCGCGAAAGACCGCCTCCTGGTGTTGGCGGATGTCGCCAAGCGCATCCTTGAAGCTGTCCGGCCCCATCATGAACCCGTCGCGCGGCGCCACGAACATCAGCTCCAGCGCCTGCTGGCTGTCGGGCATGAACTTCATCGGGTTGTTGGCGTTGGCCGACAGCATGGTGCGCACGCCGCCGCGCGTGAAATTCTTCACATCGGCGCGCGCCTTGAGCATCATCATCGTCTCTTCGGTCGCGATCCGCACACAGCGGCCCAGCATGTGCATCAACTGGACGGCGTTTTCCGACTTCACCGCTTTCGGATCGAGACCGGCGCCCTCGCAGAACGCGCGCAGGGCAGGGCCCACGTCACCGCCGCCGCCGACCGCAGAGGGGGCGGGGCCCGGCGAAGGCTCGGGCACGGGCGCCGCGGGCTGCGGCGAAGCGGGGCGCGGCTCGGGCCGTGGCTGCGCCGAGGGCGAGGGCTGTGGCGGCATCGGCCGGGGCATGGGGATCTGCGACGGCGACATGGCGCGCCGAGGCTCTTCCGGCGCGCGGTCGGGCGGGCGGAACTCGGGGCTGAAATCCTCGTGCCGGGGCATCTGACGGGCCTGCGGCGGATCGGCCGGCGGCGCGTCCTGCCCCAGGCTGGGCTGATAGGGCGGCGTGTTCGGATCCTGTTGAGGGGTGTCTTGCCCCAGCGATGGCGTATAGGGCGGCACATCGCCCGCCGGGGGCGCATGGCGCTCGGGCGCGCGGGCTTGCTCCTGCGGTGCGTCCTGCCCAAGCGTCGGCACATAGGCCGGTTGGGAGGCCGGCGGTTGCTGCGGCGGCGCGGGCTGCTGGGGCGGGGCCCATCCTGTCGGCGTCTGAAGCGACCCCTGGTTCGGCGTCACCGAAGGCGTGCCTTGCGAGGCAGGCGAATTGTGCATCGGAAGCTGCAGCGACGTCTCCGTCTTCAGTCCGGCACTGGCGCTGGGACGCTGGACCTGAATGAAACCGTCGTTCAAGGCGTCGAGGCCGGGGCCGCGACCGCCCGCGACGGGCTGCATGTTCGCCGGATCCGGCGACCCGAAGGCGCCCCAAGGATCGTCGTCCGGATCGGGTGCGGGGGCACCGGCGGCCTGATGCACCTCGACCCCGACGATGTAATGACCGACGATCAGCCGCTCTCCGCCGCGCAGGGCAAGCTTGCCCTCCAGCCGGTGCCGCTGGCCGTCGACAAACGTACCGTTCATCGACACGTCGGTGAGGTAGTAGGTGCCGCCTTCGAACGTGATGTCGAAGTGATGGCCGGAAATCATCTTGGACGGATCGGGCAAGGACCAGTCCATGGAGGCACGCCGGCCGACGCTCGCACCATGGCCGTCGAGACGGAGAGACGTCGGCCCACCGTTCTCAAGCTGATCGAAGTTCTCGATTCGCAATACAAGTGTCATCGCACTCAATTAACCAGTTGTCCGCAGCCTAAGCCAGTGGCCACACGATCAAATTTTCAGAATGGACGGAACAGCGCCGACGCCTGGTCGATGAACCTTGCCAGCCGCACGGGGCGTTGCTGCAGCTCGGCACGTGCAAGACATGACAACACGGCAGAGTTGATCGCACGCGGCGCGCGGTGCGCCGGGATGGCAGCGCTGTCGTTGGGCGCGATAGGCCCGCCAGACCAGCCGACTGCAAGGCCGAGGAAGACCGCCGGGCTGCGCACCGGGGCATAAAGCGATCTGCTCATCACACGATAGCGGTTCTCGTTGTCGGAGTAGCTGCACCAGTTTGCCACGTGTTCCATCAGCTCGCGGTCGGCGGCGGTCATGTCGTCGCTGGCGATCCGCAGACATTCGTAGGCCCACCAGATCGCCATGGCCGGGACCGCCGCGAAGGCCGCGAAAGTGACGGCCTCCTCGGGTGTCGTGGATCCGGCGAGACGGTTGAGATACTCAAGGTTCTCTTCGTCGTCACGCGGTCGATGCTGGGTCATCTGCTTGACCTGAGGCATCTCGGAATAAAGTTCGAAAGGGGTCTCGTACCGCAGCGCCGACATGGGCGGCTGGGTCTTGTCCTGATCTTCCGTGATGTCCTGCACGTCGTTTGCCATGTTTCGACTTTTTCCCGTCGCGACGTGCCGGTCAAGTAGGGTTTCACCGACTATGCGGAATATCCCCCATGTTGTGTGTCCGTCCGGCCCGGTTCCCCAACATGCTGCACCGCAGCCTTTGCGCTTTGGCACCGATAAGCGGAATTATGTCAACCCACATGCGTCGCGGGTTTTCCGCGCAGTTCGAGGATCCGGTCGGCAAGACGCTCGGCCTCGGCCCGGGCGTGGGTGACGAACAGCGTGGCAGGCCGGGTCTGGGCAATCAGCGCCTCTGTCAGGTTCATCATCTGGTCGGCCATCTCCGTGTCGAGCGAGACGAAGGGTTCGTCCATGATAAGGAGCTCCGGCCGACCGGCGAAGGCCCGGGCCAGAGACAGACGCCGCTGCATGCCCAGCGACAGCTCTCCCGGGAAAGCCGCGCCGCGTCCCGCCAGCCCGACGCGGTCGAGCGCGGCCTCGGCCCCCGCGCGGTCGAGATCGGTGTGGGTCAGCAGCAGGTTGTCGACGGCAGAGCGCCATGGCAGCAAGGTCGGTTCCTGAAAGACGATAGCCATGTTTTCAGGCCGCTGGACCGTGCCTTCGAAGCGGTCGTCGATGCCCGACACGATGCGCAAGACAGTGGACTTGCCGATGCCAGATGGCCCGACCAGCGCGACGGTCTCACCCGGCTGGATGTCGAAACGCACGGGGCCAAGAACCTGCGTGCCGCCAAAATGCTTGGATTGGATGTCGATCCGGATCACGTGCCCCTCCACCGGCGCACGCGGCGCTCCCAGGGTTGCAGGACCAACCATTCGACCACCAGCATCACGGTGATGAAGGAGAAGGCGTAGACCAGCACCATCCGCACATCGAAAAGCTGAAAATACAGGTGGATCTGGAAACCGACGCCGGAGGACCGCCCAAGAAATTCCACCACCAGCACGATCTTCCAGATCACCGCGATGCCGGACCGGGCGGCGGCGGCGATGAATGGCGCAAGCTGCGGCAGGGTCACGTGCCTCAGCCGCGCCCATGCCGACATGCGATAGACCTTCGCCATAGCGTCGATCTGCGGATCGAGCGCGCGCGCGCCCTCGCGGATCACGGTGGCGACGTTGGGAATCTTGTTCAGCGTGACAGCCAGGATCGCCGCCGTCTCGTTCAGTCCGATCCACAGGTAGCAAAGCACGATCAGCACGAGGGCGGGCAGGTTCAGGAAAATCACCAGCCACGGATCGAGCCAGTGGTTGACAGCCGGGTATCGCCCCATGACCAGCCCGAGCGTGACACCTATGGCCATCGCCAGCGTAAACGCCCAGACGACCCGAAGCAGCGTGGCGCCCAGGTGGTAGGGCAATTCACCCGACACGGTTTCCCGCCAGAACGGGCGCAGCAGCGACCATGGCTGCGGCAGCACGGTCGCGTCCGCCGTCAACCATGCCGCGACGACCCACAACACCAGCAGCCCGAAGAGAGACAGGGCCGTCACGCCCGCGTGTGTGTCCTTCATCGGGCTGACCGCCTCACTTCAGATCGGCAAAGAGCCCTGCGGGCACTTCGGTGGCCTGCCCGACCAGTTCCTCGCCGCCCAGCTCGTTCATCAGGGCCAGCATCTTGTTCGCGCCCTCGATGTCGATCGGGCCGCGCGCCGGGATGCCCGCGATCCAGTCGGCCTTGAGCTGTTCGAACTGGGCGTCGTTGCTGGCGTTCATGTCCGGGCGGATCGCCTCCCACGCCTCGTCGTTTGTGGTCAGCAGGTCCTTGGCATCGCGGCTGGCGTCGTAAAGCGCCTGCGCAAGGCCAGGGTGTTCGTCGAGGTAGCTTTCCTTGAAATAATACCCCAGCAGCGGCGTGTCTGTGTTCAGCCCGAGCGCCTTGCCCGCCGTCGCGACCGAAATCACCTCTTCCATGCCGGCGGCCTTCATCTTGGCGAGGAAGTGCCAGAAGTTGATGGCGCCCTGCGTCTCGCCGCCGAGCGCCGACTTGAAGATCAGCGGCGGCGCGCCAAAGACCTGCTCCGTCTCGGCCTTCAGGTCCATGTCGTATTCCTGCTGCGCGTAGGCACGCAGGATCAGCCACGACTTGTCGAGCGGCCCGCCCGCGATGCCGATCTTCCCACCGGCCAGGTCCTTCAGGCTTTCGATCCCGGCCTCCGGTTTTGCAACGAGACCGCCAACCGCCTTGGAATACGGCACAAAGACGTAGTCCTTGCCGTCGGCGCGCTGCCGGGCGACCCAGATCCAGTCCGCGACCGCGATGTCGGCTTCGTCCCCCTCTACCGCGACGCGGGTCGCGCCGTTGTCGGCGTAGGGCTGCATTTCAAGGTGGAACCCGTGCTTCTCGTCAAAGCCCTGGTCGATGATGGTCTGCAATTCCCAGTTCACCGTACCGATCTTGAGCGTGGCGGCCCGGATCGTCGGCAGGTCTTGTGCCCATGCAGGCAGGGCCACGGTCAGCGCAAGCGCGGTGGCACCCGCGCGTGTCAGAATGTCGAACATGTCTTCCTCCCCTTGAGACAAGGGGGAGGCTGTCAGGCCTCCCCACTCATATTGTACGGCACGGGCAACGGTCTTCACCCGGTTCTTTGGTCGCACATCCGCCTATTCCGCGCGACGTCCGACCTCGTTCAGATCCGCGTCCAGTTCAATATCGAACTGGTTGCCGCCCTTGCAGATGACATCGTCCAGCTCATAGCCGCCGTCGTCCTCCATCTCGATGTCGTCGGGTGCCATCTGGCACTCCATGTCGGTCAGCATCGACATGATGGCGTCGACGGTTTCCTGCGGGATGCCGCCTTCGTGACTTTCCGCAAAGGCGGGTGTGGCAAGGGCAAGGGCCGCGCAGGTGAAGATGATACGTTTCATTGTTGGTTACCTCACTGGATGGAAAACTTGATCTGCTGGGTTTCCCCGGTGGAACCGGGAATTTTCATCACGTGCGTACCGGGCTTGATCGCGATGAAGGACATCTCGACCACGCCCGCCTTGTCGAACTCGATGGAGTCGATGGCCATCGGCCGAACCTCGATCTTGTTGATGACGATCTCGTTCATCCAGATCGCCCGGAAAAAGGACGCGCCCTCAACCGCCAGCTCCGCCGATCCGTCGGCCTCGATCACCAGCGTGTAGTAGGCCCCGGACTGCAGCGTGACGTCCTCGCCAAGCGGCTTGCCGGAGGCCAGCGTGATGTTGATGTCCTCGCCCCGGTTGCAGGCGGCCAACAGCCCGGCAAAACCCATGTCGTCGCAAAGTGGCGCGGCCATGGCGGGTGTGGAAAGCGTGGCGGCCACGAGGGCGGCGGTCAGGCGTCGGATCATTTGGTCTTTCTCCCTTGTCGTGTCTGCGCCGGCGAAAAACCGGCTCAATCGATCACCGCCACGCCCCAGGGCTGCTGCCCAACCTGGACGGACTTGATGGCCTTTTCGGCGGCCACGTCGATCACGGTGATGTCGTTGGAATTGCCGTTGGTGGTCAGCAGGTACTTTTCGTCCGGCGTGAAGGCGAGCTGCCAGACACGCTGGCCGGTCATGATGTAGTCGATCACCTCCAGGCTCTCGCCGTCGATCACCGCCACCCGATTGGCCGGGCCAAGCGCCACGAAGATGCGGCTGCCGTCGCCGGTGACCTTGATGCCCACGGGTTGCAGCCACTCCGGCAGAACGCCCGGCACCTCGAAACCGATCTTCTTTACGAGGTCGGGCGTGCCGTCCTCCGCGATGTCCATCACAGACACGGTGCCGCCGATCTCGGCTGAAACGAACAGCCGCTTGCCGTCGTCGGTGTACTGGGCATAGCGCGGTCGCTGGTCGACCAGCACGTTGTGCTTGATCTTGTAATCCTCGGTCGAGATGAAGTGCGCCATGTTGGTGGTCTCGGAGGTGTTCACCACCCACTTGGCATCCGGGCTCATGCCCATGCCCTCGGGCTCCACGCCCACCGGCACCTCGGCAATGATCGTATGGGTCGTGGTGTCCGTCACCGTCACCAGGTTGTCGTCCTCGTTCGCGATGTACAGCCGCTTGCCCGACGGCTCGATGATGAACAGCTCCGGGTCGGGGCCGGACGGCAGACTTTCGAGTTCTTCGTAGGTTTCCGTATCGAACACCCTGACAAGGTTGTCGTCGGAGGCGCAGACATACAGCTTCGCGCCATCCGGCGACACGGTGATCCCGCGCGGACGGTTGCCGCCCGGAAACTCGGCCAGCACCTCCCACGTGTCGGTGTCGACGACGGTGATCGTGTTGCCGCGCTCGTTCGACACAAACGCCTTGCCGGCGAGCGCGGGCGCAGAGGACAGGGCGATCAGGGCGGTGGCAAGCATGAGGCGTTTCATGGCGGTCTCCGTCAGTTGAAGGCGGTACATTGGGATTCGGGACGGTCCAGCCCCAGCGTGTCGAGGCTGGAGACCTGATGGAGGAAGCCGTCCTGAGGGCTGACACTCACGGTGATCATGCCGTCGTACAGAAGGATCGGCTGGCGCAACTGGCCGTTCCAGTCTCGGAAGGTGACCTTCTGCCCCTTGAACGCCGCCAACTCGAACTTGTCCGACAGCGCATAGGCCTTGATCTCCATCGGGTCCGCGGTGCTGGCGCGGGTCACGGCCTCGCCGATCACCCGCAGGGCCAGCCAGACGTTGTAGTCCGCCGGTTGAACGTACCGGCGTGTCAGCTCTTCGAAGCGGGTCTGGTACTGGGTGGCGCCCCAAGCCTCGTGCGCGCCGTGGAAGGTCACGGGACGCAAACCGCCGGACCCCATCACCGGTCGCGGGTCCCAGAGGTTATAGGACAGGTAGCGCGCGAAATAATCGGTAGCATCCGCGGCGATCACCACGTCGTGCCGCGACGCGCCTTGCGTATCCAGCGGCAGTTGACGCTGCACCATTGCATGCCCGGTGTCGGTGCGCCGCGCGCCGCCGGTGTCCTCGATGGTCCGTTCGTCGACGATGCGGGCGCCGAACTTGTTGGCCGACCGCCGGTAGGATTCCGCCAGCGAAAGGTCCGCCGGGTTCGAGCCTGAGATCAGGAACCAGCGGTCCCACTTCTTCCAGATCGCGAACTGCGCGACGGCGTCGGTGGTCATCTGGTCGGAGGGCGCGATGTGCAGGAGGTTCGACCGGCACGCGCCGCTCCTGAGGACGGTGTCCGGCGCCGTGGCGTTCAGCACCAGCGCCCCCTCTTCCCCGGCGCGACGGGTCAGACGCAGAAGGTCTTCACGCTCCGCCATCACGACGATAAGCCGCCGCCCGTCCGCAAGGATTTCCTCCAGCGCCGCATCCGCCTCTTCCGGCGGTACGGCGACCGTGGTGGTGTCGTAGGTGTTGCCCAGGAAACTTCCGGTCGTGTTGTTGTCCTCGTCGGCCAGCATCGCCCCGGCAAAGCCGAGGTCCGGCGCCCTCAGATCGTAACGCGACACCGGCAGCAGGCGCGGGTAGTCGATCCGCAGCACGGCGGCCCGCACCTCCACGGCCATGGCGCGGCCCGAGGCCGAAAAGATCATCAGCGCTGCCAGAAGCAGCGTCAGCAGTCGTGCCATTTGATCCTCCCTTCGCCCGTCTTCGCTGACGGGTCTGTCGGAAAAAGACCCTTTCAAAACGGGGTCTTTTCGCAACCGATACCTTTGGGCGTGTTGCCAGCCAAACCCTAGCCCAGCCACGATGTCTCTCGACTCTTAATTTCTAAGAAGGGGGCCATGCGGCGCTTCGCGATCTTCCTGTGCCTGACATTGGCCGCTCCCTGCGCGGCCGACGAGAAGATTGCGTTCTTCGGAATCACCCTCCTCGACGGCACGCTTCAGACCGCGACGGGCGGCCACGATGCAGAAGAAGCCCGCATCGGCGCGCTGGAAACCCTCGTCGCCGACCGCTTCCGGAAAGAGGGATACGACCTGGTCGATATCGCGCCCGTGGCAGAGAAACTGGATCGGGTGGCAAACCCGGCCAAGTGCTACGGCTGCGACGCCCGGATGGCCAGGGAACTGGGCGCCGACTACGCGCTGGTCGGAGAGGTTCAGAAGATCTCCAACCTGATCCTGACCATGAACCTGCAATTGCGCGACGCGGACACCGGCGAGACGGTGAAGGGCCGGGTCGTCGACATTCGCGGCAACACCGACGACTCCTGGATGCGCGGCATGCGCTACATCCTGAAGACGGCATTTTTCGAAAGGGAGGAAAAATGAAAAGACGTCATTTCCTGATGACCGCGGCAGCCGCGGGCCTCGTGCCCGGCATGGCGCTGGCGCACGGACCGACGCGCCAGAAGGTCACCGTGACGACCGAGGTTGCAGCCGACCCGGCCGAGGTCTGGGCAGCCGTCGGCGATTTCCAGGACATGTCCTGGCACCCCGCGGTCGTGTCCTCGACCGGCGAGAACGGCAACGAGATCGACGCGACACGCGACCTCTATCTGTCGGACCAGGGGGCCGACGGCCCGCTCCTGAAGGAAGTGCTCTACAAGTACGACGCCGAAAAGATGACCTACTCCTACCGCATCCGCGAAGACAATGTGGAGGTCCTGCCGGTCACCAACTACTCGTCCCACCTGACGGTCAAGCCGCGCGACGGCGGTGGCTCCATCGTCGAATGGCGCGGCGCGTTCTACCGCGGCTACCCCAACAACGATCCGCCGGAAGAGTTGAACGACGAGGCCGCCATCGCTGCAGTCACCGCCGTGTACCAGGCCGGGCTCGATGCCCTGGTCGAGCGGTTCGGTGCGGCGAGCTAGGCGCACCCTGGCCGCGGCCCTCGCCGCTGCGGTGGTCGGAACGGGACCGCTGTCGGCGGGGGACCGCGCCTTCGTCACCTGTCAGAACGGCGACGCGCTCAGCGTCATCGACCTCGGGACGGGCGAGGAAGTGGCGCGCTGGGACGTGCCGGGCAAACCGGCCGGGGTTGCCGTGGCCTCCGACGGATCGGTCTACACCGTATCGCCCGACAGCAAGACGGTCCGCCATCTGTCGCCCGACGGCGCTCTTCTGGCCGAAACCACGCTGGACGGCGGCCCTATAGGCATCGTGCTGGACGAGGCCCGGGGAAGGCTCTTCGTCTCCGACTGGTACAACGCCCGGATCTGGGAGTTGACAGCCGTCAACCTGTCAACGCTTTCGCAACTTTCGACCGGTGCGGCGCCCGCCGGTCTGACCCTTTCGCCCGATGGCCGCTTCCTTGCCTCTGCCGACAAGGACGCCGACCAGGTCTCCGTCTTCGACGCCGCAGCGCTAAAGGTCGCACACCGGATCAAGGTCGGCACCCGCCCCTTCGGCCTGCGTTTCGCCCCGGACGGGCGGCTGTTCGTCGGCAACGTGGGTTCGAACGATGTGACCGTGCTCGACCCAGCCAGTGGCGAAACCCTCGCCACAGTGCCGGTGGGCGAACGCCCTTACGGCGTGGCCTTTGCGCAGGGGCGCGCCTTCGTGACCAACCAGTACGCAAACACCGTCTCGGTGATCGCGCTCGGCGATCTGTCGACCGTCGCCACGCTCGATGTGGGAGAATACCCCGAAGGCATCGACACCACGCCGGATGGCGCACATGTGGTCGTCGCCAACTGGTTCGAGAACACGGTCGAAGTGATCGACGCAAAGAGCCTCGAAATCGTCGACGCCATCGAGACAGCCGACGGCCCCCGCGCCTTCGGCCGCTTCATCACGGGAGGAACGGAATGAAAGAACTGGTTTTCGCGGTGCTGCTCGGCACCACTGCCCTGCCCGTCTCGGCCGGGGAAGCGTGGGACTCCATTGCGCTGCAACTCTACGGGGACCGCGCGCTGTTGGACGGCGGCGACATGATCGCGATCGACGCACCCTACCGGACACAGAACGACAGCCGTACACAGATTGCCGCGATGGTACGCGCACCCGAAGGCCTGAACATCGGCACCGTGACGCTGGTGCTGGACGAGAACCCGATGCCGGTCTCGGCGGTCTTCGCACTGGACACACCCCTGCCCTCCTTCTTTTTCGACGTGACCATGCGGGTGAACGGCCCAACCCCGCTGCACGTGGTCGCCGAAACCACGGACGGCCGCCTCTGGTTGGCCGAAGGCTTCGTGAAGACCTCCGGCCAGGGCGCCTGTGCCGCGCCGCCGGGGACCGACCCCAAGGAAGCGCTGGCGACGCTGGGCGAAATGGAGCTGGAACTTGCGGACCTTCTGCCCGGTGCCGACACCAGAGGCCGGCTCGAAGCGCTCGCCAACAGACAGAAGCGGCTCGACGTGGACATCTCGCACCCCTCGCACTCGGGAATGCAGATGGATCAGATATCCTTGTTGTACATTCCCATGCGCTATGTCGAGGACGTGCAGATCGACCTCGACGGCGCGGGCTACGTGGATGTCACTGGCTCGATCTCTCTGTCGGAAAACCCGCGCCTCGGCATGTCCGTCCCCGGCCGCACCCGGTCCGTCGATGTGACGATGACCGACACAGACGGCACGGTTGCCACGGCCCACAAGGACATCGCCGGGTTCTGAAGACTACGTCGTATCCTGAAAGGTCGTTCGCATGCCAAGGGGGCTCCGCCCCCACCGCTCCGTCGGAGCGCCTCCCCCGAGGTATTTTTCGCCAAGATGAAGGGGGCAGAGACGCTGCTTCATCTTGGTCCAAATACCTCGGGGGGAGCGAAGCGGGGGGCGGAGCCCCCTAGTCCGCCTGGGGTTGTCCTTCCATCGGGGTGACGCGTTCCACCGGGTAATCCATGAAGGTCCAGCCGTCCGTACCTTCGGGCAGCCAGTATACATCGGTGTAGCCCCATTCGTGTGCGCGCTTCGCGGCGTTCCAGCTCATCCAGCAGTCGTCGAGGCAGAAGAAGACAACCGGATAGGAAAGATCGCCAGATGTCGCCTTCTCCAGGCCGCGGCGAAAATACTGCGCCGTGACGTCGGCGATCGCGCCGTAGCCGACATTGGGCAGCCAGAGCGCGCCGGGGATCGTGTCGTGGGGTTTGTCGCGCCAGATCGTGCCTTTCGGCAGGTTCGGCGGGCGCGGGGCCTGTGGCAGCACGTCGATGAAGGCGGCTTCGCCCGCCTGCCACATCCGGTAAGCCTCTTCCGCGTCGAGCACCGTGCCGCCTGACAGCGTCTCGGGCACCGGCGCGCGGAAGTCTTCCATGCGGTAGCCGTCGGGTTCCGGCACCCCCTTGGCGCCCACCGGCGCGGCGAGGCCCGAAAGGATCAAGACCAGCGCCGCGACGGGTTTCATTGCATCACGTCCAGGACCGCATCGCCCATGTCGTTGACCATCGGCACGCCGGCTTCGGCGAGTATCGCGTTGATCTCGTCCTGGTGGCGGCGGATCAGGGAGTTGAGCTTGCGCTGCCAGACCTTCTCGCCCTGCCGGACGCCCATGGTGATGCGATAGTACATCTTGGGCGGCAGCGTTTCGTGGATCAGCGGGATGACCTTCAGGTCGGGGTGATCGGACTTCACCAGCGGCCCGCCGATCGGGCCCCAGAGGATCGCCGCGTCGATCGTCCCTTCGTCGAGGTCGTTCAGCATGTTCTCAGCCGGGCTTTCATAGCGGCGGTCGACCACGAGCGCATAGGGTTTCGCCTTTCCGATCAGGCCGTTGCGGGCCATGTGGTCGGCCGGGGGCGAGCCCGCGATGATGCCGATCCGCTTGCCCTTCAAGGCCTCGTCGGAGAGTGTGGTCACATCGGCCAGATCGCCCTCCTTCGGCACGATCAGCGCGAAGACGGAGGTCAGGTAGTGGTTGGTGTTGAGGACCAGTTCGTGCCCCTGCGCATAGCCCATGATGACATCGCAGGTCTTGGCCTTCAGCGTGTTGCGCACGAAGCCGGTGGCCATCGGATACCAGGTGTAGGTCACCGGCAGGCCCAGCTTCTCGCCGATCAGGTCGGCCAGCTTGTTCTCGTACCCGGGCTGTTCCTTGCCGGACATCGGCAGGTTGCCCGGGTCGGCGCAGACGCGCAGGCTCGACGTGGACACGAGGTCCGAGGTCTGCGCCTCTCCGCGCGCGGCCCAGCCAACGAGGCCGGACAGCGCGAGGGTGAAGCACAGGGTTATCTTAGCCCATGCACGCATCTTCCTGCTCTCTGATGAGGTCGGATTTCGCTTCCTTCTTCGGCGGGCGGCCACGCGGCACCGCGTCCATACCGCGGGCGGACAGGTAGACATAGATGTCGTTCAGGTAGCACATGACGTTCTGGTTGTCGCCGAAGTGGGGCATGACGGAGTTGCCGTTCTGCCGTCCGTTCACCACGACATCGTAGAAATCGTAGTATCCCATGTGCACGGCGGAGTTCTTGATCTTCGGTGCATAGGAAGAGCCTTCGCCATCCGGTCCGTGGCAGACATGGCATTCGGAGTGATAGCGGCGGAAACCGGAGAAGGTCAGCCAGTCGACCGTGCCGTCCTCGGCCACGTTGTAGGTCGGGATGTCTTCCTCGTTGTAGTAGATGCCGCCGTCCTCGTAGGACACGGCAAACTCTGCCTCGTGGTCGGCCGGCTTCACCGGCTGGTCGCTCCAGCTCTGGGCAGCCGCCACGGCGGGAAGCAGCGCCGAGGCGGCCACTGCTGCAAGAATTCGGGATGCGTGGCGCATCATGTGGGATCACCTTTCGGCTGTGTCTTGGAAGGAGGGGCCGGCACGCGGCTTTGGCGTGCCGGCCCCAGGTGCGGAATGGTCAGATCAATCCGGCAGTGCGAACACGGTCAGCTGGCCGCCGAGCGCGGTGTAGTCGCTGAGGGCCGCGTAGCCGCCCACGGCACCCAGACCGTCGTTCGGGTTCGTCAGACCGGCCGCGAGACCGATGCCGGCCCAGCCACCGATACCCGAGAGGATGCCGATGTACTGCTTGCCGCCCTGCTCGTAGGTCATCACGTTGCCGATGATGCCCGAGGGGGTCTTGAACCGGTAAAGCTCGTCACCCGTCTCGGAGTCGATGGCCTTCAGGTAGCCTTCGAGCGTGCCGTAGAAGACCACGTCCCCCGCGGTTGCCAGGGCACCGGACCACACGGAAAACTGCTCAGGCAGCGACCACTTGATCTCGCCGTTGATGTTGTCCCATGCGATGAAGTTGCCCATGCCGCCGTGGCTGTCCGGCGCCGGGTACATCGCAAGGGTCGCACCCACGTAGGGCTGACCTGCGGTGTAGGACACGCGGAACGGTTCGTAGTCCATGCAGACGTGGTTGGTGGGGACGTAGAACAGCTCGGTCTTCGGGCTGTAGGCCGCCGGCTGCTGGTCCTTGGAACCGAGCGCCGCCGGGCAGATGCCGGTGGAGTTGACGTCCTCGCCGTTCTGCTCAGTCGAGTACTGCGCCACCACGGCCGGACGGCCATAGGTGTCGGAGTCCGGGTCCATGTCGACGCCGGTGGTCCAGTTCACCGCCGGGTCGTACTTTTCGGCCACCAGCAGTTCACCGGTCACGCGGTCGAGGGTGTAGCCCAGACCGTTCCGGTCGAAGTGGGTCAGCAGCTTGCGCTGTTCGCCGTCGACTTCCTGCTCGGTCAGGATCATCTCGTTGACGCCGTCGAAGTCCCATTCGTCATGCGGGGTCATCTGGTAGACCCACTTGGCCATGCCGCTGTCGATGTCGCGGGCCATGATCGTCATGGACCAGCGGTTGTCGCCGGGACGCTGCGACGGGTTCCACGTCGACGGGTTGCCGGTGCCGTAGTAGATCAGGTTCTCTTCCATATCGACCGAGTACCAGCCCCAGGTGGTGCCGCCGCCGATCATCCACTGGTCGCCTTCCCAGGTGTTGGTGCCGGAATCGGCGCCCACGGGTTCGCCCAGGTTGGTGGTGTTTTCCGGATCCATCAGGATGTCTTCGTCCGGACCCATGGAGTAGGCGCGCCATTCCTGCTCGCCGGTTTCCATGTTGTAGGCCGTAACGGAGCCGCGGACACCGAATTCGCCGCCGGAGATGCCGACGATGACCTTGTCCTTGACCGGCAGCACGGTGGCGGTGTTGGTCTCGCCGATGGACGGGTCGCCGTTCTGCACTTCCCAGACCACTTCACCGGTGTTCGCATCGAGCGCGACAACCTTGGTGTCGGCCTGGTGCAGGAAGATCTTACCGTCGGCATAGGCCACACCGCGGTTCACGGTGTCACAGCACATCACCGGGATGACGTCCGGATTCTGCTTCGGCTCGTACTTCCAGATGATCTTGCCTTCCTGCGTCAGATCGAGCGCGTAGACAATGTTCGGGAACGGCGTGTGCACGTACATCACGTCGCCAATCACCAGCGGCGAGCCCTCGTGCCCGCGCAGAACGCCGGTTGAGAAGGTCCATGCCACCTGCAGGTCGCTGACGTTGTCCTTGTTGATCTGATCAAGTTCGGAATAGCGCTGGTTCTTGTAGTCGCCGGTCTGGATCGCCCACTGAGCGGGGTTATCCATCTGCTCAATCAGATCGCTGTTTGCCATCGCCGTGGTGGCGCAGCAAAGGGCGATGCCCGATGTGAGAAGCTTTAACGATTTCATTGTCTTCCTCCCGATGTGGCGTGTTTCGCCGTTTTCTGGCCGGGTCTTTGGGACCCTGCCGGTTGACACCGTGCCGCCGGTTCTCTCCCTCCCGGCGGCACGGCGAATTCTTTTATTCCCCCATCTTGTGGGTCATGAGGAACGCGATCACGTCGGCGCGCTCTTCTTCCTTGCGCAGGCCGGCAAAGGCCATCTTGGTGCCCTTGGCATAGTCGCGCGGCTTCTCAAGGAAAGCGGCGAGGTCTTCGGGCGTCCAGGTCTTGCCCTCCGCGCCCATCTCCTTGAGCGTGTCGGAATAGGCGAAGTCTTCGACGCTTGCGACCGGGCGGCCAACGACCCCGTTCAGGACAGGACCGACCTTGTTCTTTGCGTCCTCGCCCACGGCATGGCAGGCTTGGCACTTGCGGAACACGCGCTCGCCCTTCTTGGCGTCGCCGTCCATGCCGCCATGGCTTTCTGCCGCGGCAAGAACGGGAAGCAGGGTCAGTATCGATGCGCCGATGAGATGTTTGATCATAGTTTTTCCTTGGTGGTCTGGATTGCTCTAGTTGAGCCGCTCTGCATGCCACGCGATGTGGTCTCCGGCGAACGAGTTAACGAAGAAGTACGAATGGTCGTATCCCTTCTGCATCCGGAACGTGCCGGGTTGGCGGCAGCGGGTCATCATGCCCGCCAGGGCATCGGGCTTCAACAATTCTAGAAACTGATCGGCCCCTCCCTGATCGACCAAGATATCTCCTTTCCAGCCTTTGTCTTCTAGTAACAAGGTCGCATCGTGATCCGACCAGGCCGCCTCGTCGTCACCAAGGTAAGCCGAGAGTTGTTTGCGGCCCCAATCGCTCTGCGTCGGATTGGCGATCGGAGCGAAAGCGGACAGGCTATCGAACAGGTCCGGGTTGCGCATCGCAATGGTCAGGGCGCCGTGCCCGCCCATCGAGTGTCCGGTGATCCCGTGCCGGTCGAGGACGGGAAATCCCTTGGTCACGATGTCCCGCAACTCGTTCACGACATAATCGTACATCCTGAAATGCGGCTTCCACGGGCTGCGCGTCGCGTTCACGTAGAACCCGGCGCCCTGCCCCAGGTCATAGGCATCGTCGTCGGCAACGCCTTCGCCGCGCGGCGAGGTGTCGGGGAAGACCACCGCAAGACCGTGACGCGCGGCGTGTTCCTGAAGGCCGCCCTTGGTCATGGCATTCTCATGCGTGCAGGTCAGTCCCGACAAGTACCACAGGACCGGCACCGGCGACTCCTCGGCCTGCGGCGGCAGATAGACGGCAAACGTCATCTCGCATCCGCAGGTGTTGGAGTCGTGCTTGTAGACGCCCTGCACGCCTCCGAAGCAGCGATTTTCGGAGATGGTTTCCATGACGCCTCAGAACTCCACGACTGCGCGGATGGACTTGCCCTCGTGCATCAGTTCGAAGCCGTGGTTGATCTCCTCCAGCTTCAGCTTGTGGGTGATCATCGGGTCGATCTCGATCTTGCCCTGCATGTACCAGTCGACGATCTTTGGGACATCCGTGCGCCCCTTGGCGCCGCCGAAGGCCGTGCCACGCCAGACGCGACCGGTGACAAGCTGGAAAGGACGGGTGGCAATCTCGGCACCCGCGGGCGCCACGCCGATGATGATCGACTCGCCCCAGCCCTTGTGCGCGCATTCCAGCGCCTGCCGCATGACCTTCACATTGCCCGTGGCGTCAAAGGTGTAGTCCGCGCCGCCTTTTGTCAGTTCGACCAGATGCGCAACCACGTCGCCGTCGATCTTCGACGGGTTCACGAAATCGGTCATGCCGAAGTGGCGGCCCATCTCTTCCTTGTCGTCGTTCAGGTCGACGCCGACGATCTGGTCCGCACCCGCCAGCCGCAGGCCCTGGATCACGTTCAGACCGATACCGCCCAGACCGAACACCACGGCGCGGCTGCCAATTTCAACCTTGGCGGTATTTATGACGGCGCCGATGCCTGTCGTCACGCCGCAGCCGATGTAGCAGACCTTGTCGAACGGCGCGTTCTTGTCGATCTTCGCCAACGCGATTTCCGGCACGACCGTGTGGTTCGCGAAGGTCGAACAGCCCATGTAATGGTGAATCGGCGTGCCATCGAGCATCTTGAAACGGGTAGTTCCGTCCGGCAGCAGACCCTGACCCTGCGTCGACCGGATGGACTGGCAGAGGTTGGTCTTCGGATGCAGGCAGTATTCGCATTCGCGGCACTCGGGCGTGTAGAGCGGGATCACGTGGTCGCCGACCTCAAGGCTGGTCACACCCTCGCCGACTTCGATCACCACGCCCGCGCCTTCGTGGCCGAGGATCGCCGGGAAGATGCCCTCAGGATCGTCGCCCGAGCGGGTAAATTCGTCGGTGTGACAAAGACCTGTCGCCTTTATCTCGACCAGAACCTCTCCCTTCTTCGGGCCTTCCAGTTCCACTTCCATGATCTCGAGGGGTTTGCCGGCCGCAACGGCCACGGCAGCGCGTGTTCTCATCTCTGTCTTCCTCCCTGGCCCGGGCGTCAATGCGCCCGGACTGTTTGATCCGAGTATGGTGGGCTGCGGTATACCGACACAATGCAGACCATCGGATGCATTCGGTCGGCATGGACAGCCGGGGGTGCGCTTTGGCATCCTTGTGCATCAAGGGAGGACTTCCACCATGCTGACACGCAAGGCACTTTTTGCGCTGGCCTTATGTGCCGCCACACCGCTTGCCGCCGCCGACTACTCCGACCCGACCTGGCCCTGCATTCAACGAAAGGTAGAGCGCCTGTCGGAGGGCCTGATGTGGCCGCACCCGATTCCCGAAACCATGCCGGAAGACCCGGCGCTGAGACGGGAGATCGAACAGCTCGCCGCGAAACTCGCCATCCGCCGTATCGAGGTGCCCGACCTTCAGGCCGACGTCACGGCCTTTGCCGAGCGCAACGGAGGCGATCCCGCGCTTCTGGGGCTGGTCTTCGAGGAGACCTTTGCAAGTCTGAACGGCCGCCGCTCCCGGATCATCGGCGGCATCGGGGATTTCTCGCTAAGCCAGATTTCCCTGTCCGAACGCATCGAGGCCGCCCGGCAAGAGATGGACACGGAGATGGCGCTGGACGACCCGGATTTCGACAAGGTCGACGCGCTGGAGGAACAGCTGGACTGGGACCAGACGATCTACACCGACCGCCAGCAGTCCATCACCTACCTCTGCGAAACGCCGGTGCTGCTGGAAAAGCGGCTCTACGCGATTTCGCAACTGTTGCAGGGCGTGGTGTCCGGCTGATCACTCCCATTCGAGTTCCGTAAAGGCGACGGTGGCGTTGCGGGCGTTATAGGCATCGAACAGATCCCATGCGTCGCGCTCGCTTTGAGCGATATGCGTCACGGCCTCGCCCAGCCGGTCGCCCGCATCGATGGCCGCGCGCGTGTCGCGCGCCAGCGTGTCGAGGTAGCGCTTCAAAGGCGCGGCGCCCTCGGGCCAGAGCAGGATGGGTCCGCCATGCCCGGGCACCGCTTGCGTCCCCTGCCCTTCCAGTTCGGCAAGGACCGATTGCCAGCCGCGCAGACTGCCGTCCAGCGCGGGTGTGTGAAGGTCGAACAGCAGGTCTCCCGCCAGAAGCGTTCCGGTCGTTTCGTCGAAGACCGTCAGGTCCACGGTGGTATGCGCGGCGGGCCATGCGTGCAGCCGCAGGACGCGCCCGCCGAGGTCGATCCGGTCGGCCTCGGCAACCGTCCGCGTCACCTTTGGCGTCTCCGTCCCGAGCATGCGCTGCGCGCCCACCAACCTGTCGAGGCTGTCGAGGTAGTTCTCTTCCCGGTCCGCCAAAGCGCGCGGCAGCCCTTGATGACCGACGATCTCTGCCCCGGCCTCTGCGAAAACGGCCGCGCCAAAGACGTGATCGGGATGCACATGTGTCAGGATGACATGGCTGACCGGCAACGGGGTCTTCGCCCGGATCGCCCGCCAGAGCGATTCGCCGATCCAGCGCGCCGACCCGCTGTCGATCACGGCAACGCTGTCCCTACCGATCACGATCGCGAGATTTGAGACATCGCCGCCGTTCTCTGCGTCCGGCTCCTCGATCAGCCCTTCGTGGACCCATACGCCCGGCGCCACCTCTTCGAGGTCCAACACCGGCCCGGCCGGCACGCAAGTCGGGACGCCCTTCACAACGCCACGGGAAAACACCGGTCCGTCAGGCGGTTGCGCCGCGATCTTCGCCTCGCATTCCAGCTGCGTCCCGGCCTCGTATCCCGGCAACAGCACATTGCGGCAGGTGTCGCCCCCCGCTGTCAGGCACAGCATGACAACCGCTTCGAACATGGACCTTCCTCCCTCGGACAGCCTGCCACAGCCACGGTGGCAAACCACACAGACTTATTGCCCGCTATCGCGATGCCGGTCCGCGTGTCACGCTTCGCGACACACCATGCAAAAGGAGGAGGTATGGCACACACTTTCAGACTGGCCACCGCGCTGGCCCTGTTGATGGCCGCTCCCGCCGTGGCAGGGACGGTGGAGAACCCGCTCGTCCCGGGCCAAACCTGGGAGGATCTGCGCTTCGACGTGATCGGCGACGCCGTGATCTCCGACGCCGAGAGCCCGCTTTCCATCGACGCCCCCTATCGCGCGCACGATGCGGCGACGGTGCCGATTGTCCTTAAGCAGACCAACCTGACGGCCGAGATCGACAAGGCGACGGTGGTGATCGACGAGAACCCGGCGCCGGTGGCGGCAGAACTGACCTTCGGCGCCGCGATGGCACCGGTGGATTTCGAACTGCGTGTCAGGGTGAACCAGTATTCCAACGTTCGCGTGCTGACGGAAACGCCGGAGGGCACATTCATGTCAGGCCGGTTCGTAAAGGCGTCGGGCGGCTGCTCTGCCCCTGCCTCCCGCGATCCGTCCGAGATGATGGCCAACCTCGGCCAGATGAAGCTGCGCCTTTTCGGTGAGCCGGAGATGTCGACGGCCCGTCGCGAGGCACAGATCATGTTGCGCCATCCGAATTATTCCGGCTTGCAGCGCAATCAGGTGACGCAACTGTTCATCCCCGCCCACTTCATCGACCACATGGAGGTCTGGCAGGGCGAGGAAATGCTGTTCACCATGGACGGCGGCATCTCGATTTCCGAAAACCCTGCGTTCCGTTTCTCCTACACCGACAACGGCGCACCCGCCCTGACGGTGAAGGCGACCGACACCGAGGGCAACGTGTTCGAACAGAGCCTGCCGAAGGACGCGCAGGGCTAGCGGATCAGAAGCAGACCACCTCGGCCTCGGCCTGCGCCCGGCGCAGGTCGGTCACGAGGTTCTGCGCCGCGACCGCACTGTTGAACACGGCCATGCGCTCCCCCCCTGTGCGGCGCATCGACAGCACCGTTTCAGCCTGCAGGTACTTCTCGTAGGGCAGAATGGAGGCGATCTCGTCGATCGAGCAGGAGCATTTTTCGAGCGTCAGCCGGGACCGGCCATTGGTCGCCATGCAGGCAAAGACGTAGTCCGCCCGTGCTGCCGTGGGGTAATCGTTGTAGCGCTGCGCCATGTCCTGCGCCTGCACGCCGCCCGGCATGACAGTCAGCGCGACCGCACAGAGCGTGGCGCTCACCCGAACCATCCCCGATAGCCCGGATTGCCCGAGAACCGCCGCACGGCGGAAACCGGTTCTTAACCCTTCTGTTCCGAAGATAGGGGAGGGAAGACGGGGCAATAACCGCTTGTTTGCGACGCGGAGCGTCTGTGCACCACGGGACGGCCTTGCGTGGTCAGTTAGCGCATGGGTCATTCCGAACCCTCCGCCTCCAGGCTTTCGAAGTCGATCTCCGACCGGTAGACTGGCGCGCCCTCTTCGCCCGGCACCTCCGCCACGAGGCTCAGATACCAGCCCGGCACGTCCTCGGACATGGTGACCGCCAAAGCAAGGTCCCCGAAGCCCTGCATGCGGTCACGGTTCGGATCGTTCTCGAAAGGATGCAGCACCACCGTCTGCGTCGATACCGAGCGGCCATCCAGCATGGCCTCGCCCTCGACCACTTCGCTGGGGCGGATCAGCGCCTCCTTCACGCGGTTGCGGATGTAGAACGGG
Source organism: Sagittula stellata E-37 (assembly GCF_039724765.1). Classification (NCBI taxonomy): domain Bacteria; kingdom Pseudomonadati; phylum Pseudomonadota; class Alphaproteobacteria; order Rhodobacterales; family Roseobacteraceae; genus Sagittula; species Sagittula stellata. The sequence continues at coordinate 56,956 of NZ_CP155732.1, forward strand.
CTGCCGCCCGCAGCCTCGGCCATGTCCCGCACCACGGTTTCGTAGAAGTACATGATCATCGGGTTGCCGACGCTGGCCGGGAACTTGCCCAGGCCCCGGTGTTTGCCGTTCTGGCGAAACTCCAACTCCGCCATCAGGGCTTGCTGCTGCTCGAACGACATGCGGATCGTACCGGTGTCGCGCACTGCGGCTTCCGGTTTCAGCGCGTTCACCACCTCGCGCGTGTAGCTCAGCGCCTTGTCCTTTCCCACCGGATCGAGCGTGCCCGAGCGGAACAGCAGGTCGTAGGTCTCCTGTCCGCCCAGGGTCTCTGCCGCAGCCGGTCCGGCCAGCCCGAGACAGAGCGCGGCGAAAAGCATCGTCTTGCGCATGTCGAAATCCTCCCTCACCCGAGACTAGCTGCAGGCCCGGCCCTGTCATTGCCGACTTTCGGCTCGGTCCCTGTTGCCCCGCCCCGGATCTTCCAGTCGATCAGCGGGCGCAGGCGCGACACCTGCACCGGCTTCGTCATGACGGAAAAGTCCTGTTCGGCGCCTGCCCGCAGCAGCCGGTCGCGCCGGTCGGCGGTGATCATGATCGCGGGAACAAGCGTGCCGAATTCGGCCCTGACCCGCGCGATGGTCGACAGGCCGGTGTCGTCGCCGTCCAGCTGATAGTCCACCAGCATGATGTCGGGCGGGATGCCCATGTCGCGCAGGTGGCCGATCGCCTCCTCCGTAGAGCGCGCGCCCAGCACGCTGGCGCCCCAGGTCTCAAGTGTCTGGCACGTCGCGAACAGCACGTTCTCATCGTTCTCCACCACCAGTGCGATGAAGCCCTCAAGACTTTCTTCGCTTTGCGGCGGTACCTTGGGAGCGGACAGCGCCGTATCGGCTTCGACCACGTCGAACTCGATACAGAACTTCGACCCGACGCCCACCTCGGACGACATCCACAGGCGATGGCCGAGGTGTCGGCAGGTGCGCTCCACGATGGACAGGCCCAGCCCGACACCCGACCCGACAGGCACGTTGCCCGCGCGGGCGAACTCCTCGAAGATGCGGCACTGGTCCTCCGGCCCGATGCCGATGCCCGTGTCCAGCACCTGAAGCTCGATCTTGTCCCCCCGCCTGCGGCACCCCAGCACGACCTTGCCGCCCGGCTCGGTGTACTGGATCGCGTTCACCACCAGGTTCTGGATCGAGCGCAACAGGTACACCGGATCGGACCTGACCCAGCACATGCAGGGCACCATGCGAAGCGCCACGTTCCGCTTCTGCGCCAGCGGCATCTGGTCCTCAAAGATCGTTTGCATGATCTGGCCAAGACAAAGCGTCGTCGGATGCACCGTGTCGTGGTCGGCGCTGTCCAGCCGCGAAATGTCCAGAAGCGCGTGCAGAAGCTGTTCGATAGAGGTGAACGCCCCTTTAAGCCGGTCCACCATGGGCTCGTGAACCGATCCGGCCGAGTTCGTTTGCAGGGTGGCGATCAGCAGTTTGGCGGCGTTGATCGGTTGCAGCAGGTCATGGCTGGCTGCGGCCAGGAAGCGCGTCTTGGACGAGACCGCCGCCTCGGCCCGTTCCTTGGCGACGCGCAGCTCTTCCTCGACGCGGGCCTTTTCCTCGTATTGCTGGGTGAGGCGTGCATTGGTTTCGGTCAGTTCGCGGGTGCGTTCCAGCACGCGTTTTTCCAGCGTCTCGGTGGCCCGGATCTCAAGCGTCACGTCCTTCAGTTCCACGAGGAAGCCGCCATCCGGCAAACGGTTGCCCTGCAGGTCGAACACCTGCCCGGTGCGGCTGCGCACCTGCCGCCGCAGCCGTCCCTGCCGCAAGAGCTGCCTCCGCCATTCGTCCACCTGGAGCAGCGAATGGTCCGCGATGAAGCCCCGTATCGACATGAGCTGCAGCAGCCGCGCCATGTTCATGCCCTTCCGCAACACCGTCATCGGCAGCCCGGTCAGCTTTCGGAATTGCTGGTTGTGCATCACCACGTCGCCGTTGGCCGAAAAGCTGCACACCCCGCTGGTCATGTTCTCGAACACCGCTTGCAGGTAGTCGGCCTGCCGGTCGATCAGGTGTTCCTTTTCACTCCGGTTCTGGCGGACCACGGCGGTGATGTCGCTCAGCAGCAGAACGGTGTTGTCCATCGACGTGCGCTGCGTGGAAAGCTGGTAGAAACGGTCCTCGGTCACCTCGATGACCATGGAGGCACCGGGCAGCGGTCCGTCTTTCGCGCCGATCTGGCGGTCGGTGGAGATCACGAAGCGGCTTTGCGCCAAAAGTTCGAAGTACTCCGGCAGTGGCAGCCCCGGCACGATCCGGTCCGATACGTCCGGCAGCAGATGCTGAAACAGGTCGTTGCAGATGCCAAGCTGGCCCTCTGTGAACAGGGCAAAGCCCTCGCCCATGGCGGCCAGCGCCTCGTCCAGATTGCGCCGCGTGCGTTCGCGCTCGAAACGGGTGGTCTCAAGCTCGTCGGCGGCGCGTTCCAGATCCCGGGTCTTGGCCGCCACCTGCGCCTGCAACTCGATGGCCGACTGGAAGGCGCTGTAGGCCGTCTGTCCGACATCGTTCTGCCGCATGGCCCGGCGCACCAGAGCCTCGATGATCCTGTCCTGCCGCAGAAGCTGGAGTTCGGGCGGTTCCAGCGGGTCGATCAGGTTCACGGCAGAAGGCTCCCCCTCGGACCGTAGAAGGCGACGCCCACGAAGGTCTGGTTCATGTGGAGCCCGCAGTGCTGTTCGCCATAGGTATTGAACCCAAGGACCTTGCGGCGCCGGAAGATCTCCGACACCTGTTCGTCCAGCTTCTTCTCCTCGATTTCAAGCTTCCGCAACACGCAGTCGAAGGCGAGGATGAAGTCAGGCTGCCGACCCATCGCATCGGTCAGGTTCAGTTCGGCCTCGAGCGTCTCGATGATTTCCTTGCCGCGGCCCATGACCATGATCAACCCATCGTCGATGGCGGCGAGGAAGGACAGCGTGTTGCCTTCCAGCACGTCGGCGATGGCCCGGACGTAATGCGCCTGCTTGTGGCAGACCAGCATCGGGTTCTCGGCAAAAACCTGCGGCGTCAGCTCTGCCACGGTGCAGCCGACGAGCCGGGCATATTCCTTGGCCGCCGGCGCTCCATTGATCTCCGTGACCAGCCGCTCTTCGGTGTTGGCCTCGGTGATGACCAACTCGTGGCCCTCGGGCAGGAAGTGGTCGAAGCTTACCCCCTGGAAATAAAGGTCTGTCTCGACCAGCAGGACCAGCGCGGCGTTATCGTGGAACCGGCCCTTGTGCAGGATCTGCGTCCGCTCGAAGGCCATGCCGTCGCCGGCCGACCCGCCGAACACCGGCACACCTTCCAGCACGCTTTCCAGCACCGACGCCAGCAGATCCTCCTGCTTCGACAACCCGTCGGCAAAGACCAGCGCCAGTCGGTTCCACCCTGCGGTATGGATGAACTTGCCGTTTTGGCGAGTCATCGTCTCGAAGATATGGGCGATGGACAGCGGCTTCAGCGGCGTGATCAGCGTGGACGCACAGCGAAAGTGTTCCTTGCGGAAGCCGATCAGCAGAAGCGCGTCGTTCTCGTACCCGAAGGGCGTGATCTGCCCCGCGGTGGTGCAGCCGAAGACCGGTACGCTTTCGAGCTCCTCGGCGAAAACCTCGGCCACCACATCGGAATCCATCGCTGCCGGAATCAGGGCAATGACGAAACACAGCTCATGCGCGCTGACATTCCGCGCGGCCTCTCGGGCTGCGCACGCCGGGTCCGCATTTTCGGACCGTCCAACGGTAACATAGGCCGGAAGATCCGGCCCGGTCTCATCGCGCGCCATGCTTCAGCGACACAGGAAGTTGCGCGCTTCCGGTTCCACCTCGACATCGGGCGCGACGGCCTTGTTGGCAGCCTCGACCATCAGCGCCGCCTGGGTCCGGTTGTTGACCCCCAGCCGCCGCAGAAGCGCCGTGATATGGGCCTTGACCGTCGCCTCGGCCAATTGAAGCTCATAGGCGATCTGCTTGTTCGGCTTGCCCGCGCAGATCAGCTTGATGACCTTCTTCTGCTGCGGTGTCAGTGCCGCCAGCTTGGCATTCATGTCGCTGCCATCGGCCTCCGACACCTCGGCCACAGGGTTCTGGCGGTACTCCATCGGAACATGCTTGCGACCGTTGGCGATCTCCTGAAGGGCGTGCTGAAGGTCCTCCACCGGCGTGTCCTTCGTCAGGAAGCCAGAGGCGCCCTCTTCCATCAGCGCGTGTACCAGCGCCCGGGAGGTCAGTGAGGAAATCACCAGGACCGGCGTGTCCGGCAGGCGCCCGCGCAATGTCACGAAACCGGAGATGCCCTGAACGTCGGGCAGTTTCAGGTCGAACATGACCAGATCGGGTGCAAAGCCGTCGTCCAGAACCTTTAAAGCGTGTTTGAGAGAACGCGCTTTCTCGAAGCGGCAGAGCGGGAACACCCCCTCCAGCGCCGAGGCCAACGCGTCACTGAATAGTGGATGGTCGTCCACAATCAGCACGGACGAAATCCCTTCGTCACGCGCTGCAACCTTGAAGTGTTGCATATCGAAGCCTCCCTGACGAAAGGCTAGACCACGCACACCGATTTGCAACAGTTTCCGCGCGAAAGAAGTTAGGCAGAGGCAACGCCGCGCGCAACAATGTTGCGAAGGCCTTTTTTGAAAGGCGCTAACGGGCGTCGCGCCGTTAGCGGAAAAACTCCGCCGCGCCGCAGAAAACAATGACAATTTTCAGCAGCGCCCCAAGAGACCCTCCCGAAGTGATTCGCGGACCGGTCCTTTGGGTCCCGAAAGCGCCGCACCTCGACGTCATCGCAAGGCGATACCGACAGGCGCAGGTGATCCGGGAGCACACCACACCAAAAAGGAGAGCTACGGCGCCCCGCGGCACACGAACGGAGCCGGTATGGGAGAGACGGTCCCGGACGGGGCCGCGAGGCGTCAGGAAGACAAGGGGCCCAAACGGACCCCGATGTCCGCACCCTGCCCCGCAGCAACCGGAAACGGAATTCTTAATTTATGAGAGGACTTGCGGCGCAATCCCTTCGATACAGAACCCCTTGTTCCGCACCGTGCGAATGCCGAACCCGAAATCCTGCCTGGCCAGCTTCTTGCGGACATAGCCGATGTAGACGTCGACGACGTTCTCGCTCCCCGGTGCATCCGCCGCGCCGTCAGCCCCCCAGAGCGCATCGAAGATGTCGCCCCGTGCCAGTGGCTCGGACCCCTGCCCCACCAGAAGCAACAGCAGGTCCGCTTCGCGCTCTGTCAACGTGACCTCGGCAGGTCCGAGACAAAGCAGCCGGATGGATTTCCGGAAGGTGGCGGGCTGAGGACGGCGCGCCTCCGCACGTTTCTCCTGCACGCGAAGCCGCGCCACCAGCTCGTCCAGCGAGAAGGGCTTGACGACGTAATCGTCGGCCCCGGCTTCCAGCCCTGCGGCGCGCTGCTCGACCTCGGACAGCGCGGACAGCATCAGGACCGGGACGTCCACTCCCGCGGCGCGCGCCTCCCGCACAAGGTCGATGCCGCTGTCCTCGCCCAGCATCACGTCGACGATCGCCGCGGAGAACCCGCCGCCCAGCAAGTGCGCCAGCGCGGTATCGGCCCGCATCTCGGTCTGGGCCTCGTACCCGTGAATTGCCATTCCCCGTGCAAGGGCGGAGGCAATGCCGGGGTCGTCGTCCACGATGAGAAGGCGCAAGGTCATCGCCGCACCCTACCCCTCTGCAACCGGCAAGCGAACCGAAACTTTCGTCCCCGGCGCGCGACCCAGCCGCTCCCCATCCGGCACCGGGCTTGTCACGGCAATCTCTCCGCCCTGCGCTTCGATCACCCACTTCGCCAGCGCAAGGCCAAGACCGAAGCCGGCGGAATCCTTCCGACCCTGTGCGAAGCGGTCAAAGATCCGGGACTGCGCCTCTGCCGGGATGCCGGGACCGTTGTCGATCACCGCCGCCGTGTCGCCTGCCGCCACAATCCGAACCTTGCCGCCGTCCCGCGCGTGGCGGATGGCGTTGCGCACCAGCCCGACCAGCACCTGCCGCAGCCAGTTCGGATCGGCAAGGACGGTGCCTTCCCCTGCCTCCGTTTCCAGCGTGATGCCGGCACTGCGGCACTCCGCCCCGACTTCATCGACCACCGCGCGCAGCGTTTCAGCCAAGGCGACCGGTCCCGGGTCCAGCGCCAGTTCGCCGCTGTCCGACCGCGCGACGCGCAGCAGATCGTCGATACGGCGATTGAGCCGAGCCGCCCGGCTTTCGATTGTACCGAAGATCTCCGCCCCGTCCGCAAGGGTCTGCCGCCCGATCTGTGCCTCCATCAGGATGACCGTCAACGGTGTGCGCAGCTCGTGGCTGACATCGGCAAAGAACCTGCGGCGCCGGGCATCCACGGCCTCGAGCTGGGCGTTGGCGGCGCGCAGCTCGGCGGTGCGCTGCGCGATCTCCTCCTCCAGCCGGCCCCACTCTGCCTGCACGTGGGCCTGTCGGGCAGCCAGCGCAGCGGCCATGCGGTTGGTTTCCGAAAAAAGCGCGCCGATCTCGTCGCCCCGCGTTTCCGGCAGCGCGACGTCGAAGTCCGCCTGCCCGATCCGCCGGGCGGTGCCGCGCAATTGTTCGAGCCGCCGGAACTGCGGACGGACCAGACCCAGCGTGAACCCCGCCACCATCAGAAGCGAGAGGACAACCATGGCTGCCGCCGCCCAGATCATCTGCCTTCGCAGCGTCTCGATCCCCTTGAGTGTCTCGCGGCGAAACATCGCCTCGCCATTGACCGCCTCGTTCAGGAGCGGGTCGAAACTGCTGGCGAAGGCGTCGATGTGGGCGCGCAGGACCGGCACGTCCTGACCGCCACGATCCAGCCCGGTCAACGTGGACCGAAGCTGCGCCTCCATCCGCGCCAGAGTGATCGACTGCGTCGCATGCCGCGACTGCCGGTCGATGCCGGAGGCCTCGGCTTCTCCGACCGCGCGTTCGAGATCGCTGCGGATCAGGATGAAGGTGGCGCCGATGTTCTCTGCCACCGGTTCAAGCCTTTGCATCCGCTCCTCGCGGGGCACCCCGCGCTGCACCGCCTCCGTGGCGATGACGAGGAAGGTGGACACCTGCGACGACAAGGTCCCGTAACGGGTCATCCGGGCTTCGGCGTTCAGGGCCGCCTGCATCCGGTCGCCCACCCGCTCCATCCCCAGAAACAGGGTCAGGGCGGTCATCAGGGTGACCGCGCTCAGCGCCACGGCACCGGCCGTCAGCCGCGCACGCAGCGACCAAGGCTGGCCAAAACGGGTCATTGCCCCAAATACGTGATGAAAAGGCGGGCAATCATGGCAGTACTGAGCATTCCTTGGGCTGTTTTTCCGGACAATTCGAGCCACCGCCCGGTCGGTTAACACTGTTTTCCCTTAGCGTGCGCATAGTGGAACTACGACTAAAGGATGTATTGATAGAGGCCCCCGATGATCGAACTGCTTTTCGTGACCTGCATGGCGGCAGCCCCCGGCGACATGGACATGTGCCGCGAGCGTAGCCTTGTGTTCACCGATGTCACCCCCATGGCCTGCATGATGGGCGCGCAACCGCAACTGGCGCGCTGGGTGAACGAGCACCCCAACGAACGGATCCAGAGCTGGAAATGCCGTGCCGTCGACCACTCCGAACGCGACGCGTGATCACTCAGCACAACAAGCGCTCCGCATAATCCTGCAAATCTTCCCAAACCGCTCACCCTCCCTGCCAATCTGTCCGCGCTCACCATAGCCCACAGCAGGCGCCCGGACATCGTTACCCTTGCCGCCCCGCCTGCCTGAAACCTAAAATGGCACGTGGGAAGACGGGAGGCGTGCGGAAATCATGCAGGACTTTGGGGAGGCATTCTCTCTGGCTTTCGGGCTGGTGCTGCATCCGTCCGCGGACCTGCTGGAAATCGTGCTTCTGTCGCTGCGCGTCAGCCTGACGGCCACCGCCCTCGCCTGCCTGTTCGGCCTGACGTTGGGCGCGGTGCTGGCCATCGCCCGCTTTCCCGGGCGCGCCGCCGTGCTGATCGTTCTCAACGCATTGATGGGCCTGCCGCCGGTTGTCGTGGGCCTGCTTGTCTATCTCGGTCTGTCCCGCGCCGGGCCGCTTGGCTTTCTTGGCCTGCTCTATACGCCCGCCGCGATGATCGTGGCACAGACCATCCTGATCACTCCCATCGTGGCCGCCTTGTCGCGGCAGGTGCTGGAAGATCTGCACGACGAATACCGCGACCAGTTCCGATCCCTGTGCCTGACGCGCCTGCAGGTGATTCAGGCGCTTCTCTGGGACGCACGCATCGCCCTGACGACAGTGGCGCTGGCCGGTTTCGGCCGTGCCGTGGCCGAGGTCGGTGCCGTGATGATCGTCGGCGGCAACATCGACCACCTGACCCGGGTCATGACCACGGCCATCGCGCTGGAGACGTCGAAGGGCGAGTTGGCGCTGGCACTGGCTCTCGGCATCGTGCTGATGGCCATCGCGCTTGGCGTCAACGCTCTGGTCCAGACGCTGCGGCTTTCGTCGGAAGGACAGCATGCCCATGCGTGATCTGACCGATCAGGACCTGAAGACACCGCAGGGGGCCGATGCGCCCCACCTGCGCCTCGATAACGTGACGGTTCGGCTTGGCGGTCGTCCCGTTCTGGACTGGCTCGACCTCTCGCTCGACGGCCCCGGACTGACGGTGATCCTTGGACCGAACGGTGCCGGTAAGAGCCAGCTGCTGAAGGTCATGCACGGTCTGACCGAGCCCGAAGAGGGCCATGTCACATGGAACGGCCGCCCGGCCAGGCAGGCCACGCGCGAGCAGGCCCTCGTTTTCCAGAAACCCATCCTGTTGCGCCGCTCTGTCGCTGCGAACATCGACTTCGTGCTGAAGGCGCGCGGGCTCGACAGGTCGAAATGCGCCACGCTGCTGAAACACGTGGGTCTGCTGGACAAGGCCCGCCAGCCGGCCCGCGCGCTGTCGGGCGGGGAGGCCCAGCGGCTTGCGCTGGCCCGCGCCCTCGCACTCGACCCAAAGGTGCTTTTCCTGGATGAGCCGACCGCGAGCCTCGACCCCGGCTCCGTCCTCGCCATCGAACGGATCATCCAGGGCGCCCATGATCGGGGCGTGAAGGTGATCCTCATCACCCACGACATCGGGCAAGCGCGGCGGCTCGCGGACGAGGTCGTGTTCCTGCACCGTGGCCGCGTTGCCGAACAGGCCTCTGCACATCACTTTTTTGCAACCCAGGGCAGCGCCGCTGCCCGCGACTTCCTGCAACACCGGATCGTCGTCTGAACTGACTTCATGACATAGGGAGAACTCATGAAACCCGTAAACTTCACGCTGGCCGCGCTGCTGGCGCTGGCTCCGTTCGCTGTGTCGGCAGAGGAATCGATCATCGTCCAGTCGACCACCTCCACCGCCAATTCGGGACTATACGACTACCTGCTGCCGCTGTTCTCGGACAAGACCGGCATCACGGTGAACGTTGTGGCCGTGGGCACCGGACAGGCGATCAAGAACGCCGCAAACTGCGACGGTGACGTGCTGCTGGTGCACGCCAAGCCCGCAGAGGAGAAATTCGTGGCCGACGGCGGCGGCACCTCGCGCACCGACCTGATGTACAACGACTTCGTCATCGTGGGCCCCGCCGGCGATCCGGCGGGCGTGGCCGGCACCTCGGACGTCGAAGCGGCCCTGAAGGCGATTGCCGACAAGGGCGCGATCTTCGCGTCGCGCGGGGACGATTCCGGCACCCACAAGAAAGAAAAAGCGCTGTGGCAGGCGGCCGGCGTCGATCCCGCAGCCGGGTCCGGCGACTGGTATCGCGAAACCGGGTCCGGCATGGGTGCGACACTGAACGCGGGCATCGGCATGGGCGCCTATGTGATGACCGACCGCGCCACCTGGATCAGCTTTGCCAACAAGCAGGACTACAAGATCGCGGTCGAAGGCGACGACGACCTGTTCAACCAGTACGGCGTGATCCCGGTGAACCCCGAGAAGTGCCCGGCGGTTAAGGTCGAAGCGGCCAAGGCGTTCTCGGACTGGCTGGTCTCGGACGAGGGGCAGAAGGCCATCGCCGGTTACACGGTGGACGGACAGCAGCTGTTCTTCCCCAATGCGCCCGAACAGGGTAGCTGAAGAGAGGGGCACGGTCTGCCCCGCAAAGGGGCAGAGCGATGCATGAGCCGGAATTCCTGACGGTCCCCGAACTGGCGGATCTGTTGCGGATCAAGGAACGCAAGGTCTACGACCTCGCCGCGTCCGGCGAGGTCCCCTGCACACGCGCCACCGGCAAGCTGCTTTTCCCGTCGATCGCCGTGCGCGACTGGCTGGAGGCGCATTCCTCCGGTCACGTCGTCAAGACGCCGAGGCCGCCGGTCGTTCTGGGCAGCCACGATCCGCTTCTGGACTGGGCGATCCGCGAAAGCCGCTGCGGTCTGGCAAGCTACTTCGACGGCTCCGCGGACGGGTTAGCGCGCTTCAACCGGCGCGAGGGCGTGGCCGCTGGTCTGCACCTGCACGACGCGGACGGTCGGGAGTGGAACATTCCCAGCGTGGCGCGCAGCTCTGCCAACCAGAACGCCGTGCTGGTGCGTTTCGCCACCCGCGCGCGCGGGCTGGTGTTGCGGCGCGATCTGACGGGCGTCAGCGGCATGCAGGACCTGGCCGGGCGACGCGTGGTGCCCCGGCAGGGCGGGTCGGGCAGCGACGTGCTGTTCCGCCAGCTGGCCGCAAAGGCGGGGCTGGACGCCGCCGCGCTGGACCTGGCCGAGGTCGCGCGGACGGAGACCGAGGCCGTGCAGGCCCTCTCCCGTGGCGACGCCGATGCAACGCTGGGGCTGGAAACCGTCGCACGGGATTTCGGCCTGCCCTTCGTGCCGCTGGTGGAGGAGCGCTTTGACCTGCTGGTAAACCGGCGGGCTTGGTTCGACACGCCGATGCAGCGGCTGATGGTCTTCTGCCAGTCGGAGGCCACGCTGGCCCGGGCGGAAAAGATGGGCGGTTACGATCTGACGGGACTGGGCACGGTGCGCTGGAACGCGTGAGCGGTTTCGCGGCGCTGACGCGCCCCGACCCGCCGGGGGACTTCGCCCCCCCGGACCCCCCGAGAGTATTTGGGAAGCAAAGAAGCATCGGGACGGGACCGGCTTCGGTCCAGTTGTTGCGGTGCCTAGCCGTCCCAAGCGGCGACGCGACGGTCGATGGTCTTGCGTGAGACACCGAGGCGGCGCGCGGCCTCGGCCCGGTTGCCGTCGCAAAGATCCAGCACGTGCAGGATGTGGCGCTGCATGACCTGTTCGAGGTTTTCGATGGCCCGTGCGCCGGTCACCCTGGCATCGCCGGAAAATTCCTGCGGGAACCGGCCGAGGATCACCGAGCGTTCGATCATGTTCTTCAGCTCGCGCACATTGCCCGGCCAGTTGTAGCGGCGCATCTTCAGCAGGGTGTCGGCGGAGAGTTCGAGCCCCGGCAGGCCCAGGACGCAGGCGAAGTGTTCCATGAAGTAGGCGGCGAGTTCGGTGATGTCCTCGCTGCGCTCGTTTAGGGGCGGCATGTGGATGCGCACGACGTTCATGCGGTGGTAGAGATCGGCCCGGAAGCGGCCCTGCGCCACCGCCGCGTCGAGGTCGGCATTGGTGGCGAAGAGCAGGCGAAGATTGAGGGGGAATTCCCGTTCGGCGCCGATGGGGCGGACACGCTGGTCCTCCAGCACGCGCAGGAGCGCGGCCTGCACCTGGATCGGCATCTGCGCCACCTCGTCGAGGAAAAGCGTGCCCCCGTCGGCCAGCAGGAAAAGACCCGGTTTCAGCGCCCCGTCCCCACCACCGTTGTCGCCGAAGAGCTCCTCGGCGATGCGGTCGGGGGTCACGGCGGCGCAGTTGACCGCGACGAAAGGCCGGTCCGCACGGTCGGACAGGGCATGAAGCTGGCGCGCGGCCAGTTCCTTGCCGGTGCCGCTCTCACCGGTGAACAGGACTGGCGTCGGCAGCGGCGCGAGTTTCTTCAGCATGGCGCGCACCTCGCCGAGCGTGTCGGAGGTGCCCAGCATCTTGACCCCATTGGAGTCGCTGTTGAGTTCGTGCCGCAGGAGCGTGTTGTCGCGGCGCAGGTACTTGCGGTCCAACGTGCGCGCAACGGCGCCCAGGATCTGGTTGGCGCGGAAGGGTTTGAGCACGAAGTCGGAGACACCGGCCCGCAGCGCGGCGATGGCGGTTTCGAGGTCGGCATAGGCGGTGATCAGGATGGTTTCGGCCATGAAGCCGAGCCGCTTCTGTTCGGTCACCCATTCCAGCCCGGTCTTGCGCGGCATCACGTTGTCGAGGATCACGAGGTCGAAGTGGTTCTCGTCCAGTTTCGCGGTCGCCTCTTCCGGCGAGGCGGCGAGGTCGATCCTTTTCACCCTGGGCTGCAACGTCTTGTAGAGGAAATTGCGCATGCCGGGTTCGTCGTCGATCACCAGGATCGACGCCCCCGCTAGGTCGCTGCCGTAGTCCTCTGCCACGTCAGTCGAGCCGGACGCTTTCGCCGGTCGTCTGGCGCGCTGCGGTGGTGTCGCCCAACGCCTCCAGCCCGTAGTGCGCCGCCACGCCGATCACGGCCACCGCGACAAATCCCATCAGCATTGCCTTCATTTGCCAGCCTCCTTGCCGGATGTGTCGTTGGCCGATTTCAGGAATGCGATGAGGTCGGCCCGGTCGTCCGCCCCCGCGATCACCTGCATCGGCATCTTGGAGCCGGGAATATAGTGATCCGGCCCCTGATCGAACAGCGCATCTATGGTGTCGTCCGTCCAGACGATGTCGGACCCGTCGAGCGTGTCGGAATAGGTGTAGCCCGGCACAGTGCCCGCCTGCCGTCCGAACACGCCGTGCAGCGTCGGCCCCGCCTTGCGCGACGGACCCGGCTCCAGCGCGTGGCAGATCGAGCATTTTCGCATGAATTGCCGTTCGCCGTTCGACATGGTCGCCGCGTCGCGCAGGAAGCTGCGGTCGCCGCTGATGCCCGGATCGAAGGCGTCGAGCGCCTCGACCGGCCAGCCGAAAGCCACATCGTCGAGGCCGCCGGCCCATATCCTTGTCCCGTCGTCCGAGAACGCCAGCGCCCAGACCGGCCCTTCGCGGGTGGCGCGGAAGTCGCGTGTGATCTGCCAATCGGCGGTGTCGACCATCATGATGTAGCCGTGGCCGTCGCCGACGGCGAGCTGATCGGTCCCGGCGTGGTAGGCCATGGCGAGGATCGGGCGGCGGTCGAGGGTGAAATCGGCGATCTGCCCGCCTTCGTGGTCGATCACGCGCGTCACCCCGTCGACCGCGCCGTAGGCGATCCAGTCAGGGGTCACGACGATCTCGTTGATGCCGAAGCCGTGGCTCACGATCTGGTCGGCGGTCTGCTCGATCAGGTCGTAACGCACAAGGAAGCCATTCGACGTCGCGGCCCAGAGGCGCGCCTTGTCGTCCATTGCAACGGCGTTCACCCCGCCGGGCGCGTCCAGGAACCGCCCGTCCGTATCGCCGGACAAAGACCAAAGCCCGACGGTCCCGTCCCAGCTGGCGCTGGCGACAAGGCGCGCGTCGGGGGACACGGCCAGCGCCGTGACCTTGCCCTTGTGGGTGCCGAGGACGCGGGACGTGCCGTCCTGGCCCCAAAGCCGAACGGTGAAGTCGTCCGCGCCGGAGATCACCGCGCCATCCGGCCCGAAGGCAACCGCGTTGACCGCCGCCTCGTGGCCTTCCTTCCAGTCGGGCACGCCACCGGTCCAGACACCGACGGAGTTGTCGAAGCTGGCGGTGACCACGCGGTCACCGGAGGCGGCGATGCCCATGATCGGGCCGCCGTGCCCCTTCAGGGTGGTGAACTCCTGCGCCCCTGCAGCCGAGGCACAAAGGCACAGGATGGCCAGCCAGCGCATCACTCCGCCGGGGTCGCCCGTTCGGGCGCCCTGCCCTCGCGCGCGGCTTCGCGTTCCTTCACCTTCTCGTACCAGATGGAGTGGTGCTGTTCGGCCCAGTTTTCGTCCACCTGGCCGGACCCCATGGCGTCGTAGGCGCCCTCCATCCCGATAGAGCCGATGTAGATGTGGCCGATGATGATCGCCATCAGGACAAAGGCAACGATGGCGTGCCAAAGCTGGGCAAGCTGCATCTCTTCCTGCGGAGCAAGTGCCACGGGCAGCGCGTCCATCCCGAAAAGGCCGGGAACACCGAGGTCGTTCAGCAGCAGGAAGGTCTTCGAGAACAGCGGCAGGTCGAAGGGGAACAGCAGCGAAAGCCCGGAAACGGAGATCGACGCACCGAACAGGATCACCGACCAGAAGATCAGCTTCTGACCCGCGTTGAACTTCTTCGCCGGGGGGTGCTTGTCGCCGACGATGCCGCCCGCCTGCTTGAACCAGATGATGTCCAGCTTGTTGGGAATGTTGTGCGCGACCCACAGGATGAAGACCAAGACGATCCCCAGCATGAAAGCCCAGCTCACGTTGTTGTGGATGTACTTCGACACGGTCAGCCATGTCGCGTTCGCGTCGTGGCCCAGAACCGGGATCAGGAACTTGCGCCCGAACAGAGTGAAAAGCCCGGTGAACGCCAGCAGCACGAAGGACCCGGCGGTCATCCAGTGCGTGAAGCGTTCGAAGGCGTGAAACCGGGTAACCGTCTTGCCGGTTTTGCCCCCCTCGATCCGGATACGGCCGCGGAACAGGAAAAACACGGCGAGAAGGCCGATGGTCCCAAGCAGCAGCCAGCCGCCATACGTGCGCAGCGGCCCGTCGCGCAGGCTCAGCCATCTCATGCCGCCGTCCTGCATCAGCACTTCGCCCACCGGCCGGTGCGTCGATACGGTCACGTCCGCCTTGTTGTAGCGCAGCGCGCGCCACAGGTCCGGATCGGACGAGGTGCCGAGCGGTGCGAGGTTCGGCGGCGGCACGGCATCGCCCCCGGTGTTGTTCGACCGGAAGTCGTCGTTGATCGGCAGGCCCTCCTGCCGCCGCAGGATGTCCTCCAGCGTCTGCGCGCCGCCGGTATCCTGCCGGGCCGCGGCCAGCTCTGCCTCGGTTTCGTCGATGCGCGGACCCGGTGCCATCCAGAACGAGAAGATCGTTATGGCCAGCAGCACGAGTATGAAGGCGACGAAGCCGCTCGAACGTTCAGTCGTCATGTCAAACCCCATCGGCCACGGGACCGCCTGCGGTACGTGGCAAAAAGGGCGAGGCCGCGAGGGCCCCGCCGTAATGGTGCAGATGTAGGCCGGACATTGGTCCGGCCCACGCATGAAAGGGCGTCACCCGCCCTTCCCTTTGGCCGGCGGTATCAGCCGCCCTTCTGGTCGTAGGCCGTGCCCCAGCCCCAGGCGCCAGAGCCGAAGCCCCGGGCCACCACGCGCTCGCGGTAGATGGCCGACACGACGTCGCCATCGCCCGCCAGCAGGGCCTTGGTGGAACACATCTCGGCGCAGATCGGCAGCTTGCCTTCCGCGATCCGGTTACGGCCGTACTTCTGGAACTCCGCCTGGGAGTTGTTCTCCTCGGGACCACCGGCGCAGAAGGTGCACTTGTCCATCTTGCCGCGCGACCCGAAGTTGCCCGCCTGCGGATACTGCGGCGCACCGAAGGGGCACGCGTAGAAGCAATAGCCGCAGCCGATGCACAGGTCCTTGGAGTGCAGGACGACGCCTTCCTCGTTCTGGTAGAAGCAGTCGACCGGGCACACCGCCATGCAGGGCGCGTCCGAGCAGTGCATGCAGGCGACCGAGATCGAGCGTTCGCCCGGCTGGCCGTCCTGAATGGTCACCACGCGGCGACGGTTGATGCCCCACGGCACTTCGTGCTCGTTCTTGCAGGCGGTGACGCAGGCGTTGCATTCGATGCAGCGTTCGGCGTCACAGAGGAACTTCGCTCTTGCCATGTTTCTCTCTCCTTATGCCGGCATGATCTTGCAGAGGGTGGCCTTGGTCTCCTGCATCTGCGTGACGGAGTCGTAGCCGTAGGTCTGCGCCGTGTTGGTGGATTCACCCAGGACGATGGGGTCCGCCCCTTCGGGGTACTTCGACCTCAGATCCTCGCCCTGATACCAGCCGCCGAAGTGGAAGGGCATGAAGGCCACGCCCTCGCCCACCCGTTCGGTGACCATCGCCTTGACCTTGACCTTGCCGCCTTCGGGACCTTCGACCCAGACCATGGCCGCGTCACGCACACCGAGGTTGTTGGCGTCGCGCGGGTTGATCTCGACGAACATGTCCTGCTGCAGCTCGGCGAGCCACGGGTTGGACCGGGTTTCGTCCCCGCCGCCCTCGTATTCGACCAACCGGCCGGAGGTGAGGATCATCGGGTAGTCCTTGGAGAAGTCCTGCTTCTGGATCGACGCATACATGGTCGGCAGACGGTAGAACTTCCGGTCGTCGTAGGTGGGATAGTCGGCCACCAGGTCGCGCCGGTTGGTATACAGCGCCTCGCGGTGGATCGGCACGGGATCGGGGAATTCCCAGACCACGCAGCGCGCCTTGGCGTTGCCGTAGGGCGCGCAGCCATGCTCGATCGCGACCCGCTGGATGCCGCCCGAAAGGTCGGTCTTCCAGTTGGTCTTCGGTCCGGCAATCGCTTCGATGGTGGACTTTTCCTCGTCCGTCAGGTCCGCGTCCCAACCAAGGTCCATCAGCATCTGCATGGTGAACTCCGGATACCCGTCCTGGATTTCCGAGCCCGGGTTGAAGACGCCTTCCGCCAGCAGGTTGTCGCCGTTGCGCTCCACACCGTAGCGGGCCCGGAACGGCAGGCCGCCGTCCTTCACCGCAAGGTCGATGTTGTAGAGGTTGGGCGAACCGGGATGGTTCATCTCGGCTGTGCCCCAGCACGGCCACGGCAGACCGTAATAGTCGCCGTCGGCAGGCCCGCCCACCGCGCGCAGCGTGGTGCGGTCGAAGGTGTGCTGGTTCTCCATGTGAAGCTTCAGGCGCTCCGGAGACTGGCCGGTGTAGCCGACCGTCCACATGCCGCGATTGATCTCGCGCAGCGTGTCCTCGATGTTCGGGGTCACACCGTCTTCTTCAATCGCGATGTTGCGGAACAGACGGTCATGGTAACCGAACTTCTTGGCGAACAGGCCCATGATCTCGTGATCGGGCTTCGATTCGAAGATCGGCTTCACGACGCGCTGGCGCCACTGGATCGAGCGGTTCGACGCGGTGACCGAACCGTAGGTCTCGAACTGGGTCGCCGCCGGCAACAGGTAGACGCCATCCGTCCGGTCGTGCAGCACGGCGGACACGGTCGGATAGGGGTCCACCACCACAAGGAGGTCCAGAAGCTCCATCGCCTTCTTCATCTCGACCATGCGGGTCTGAGAGTTCGGCGCGTGGCCCCACAAGACCATGCCACGGACCTTGTTGGGCTGGTCCATGTTCTCGGCGTCTTCAAGGACACCGTCGATCCAGCGCGACACCGGAATACCGGTCTCGTACATCAGATCCTTGTCCTTGCCGTCGGCGCCGGGCATCTTGGCGAACTGACCGTTCAGCCAGTCGAAGTCCTCGCCCCAGACGCGGGTCCAGTGCTGCCACGAGCCCTTGGCCAGACCGTAATAGCCTGCCAGCGTGTGCGACAGGACGCCAAGGTCGGTCGCCCCCTGCACGTTGTCGTGGCCGCGGAAGATGTTGGTGCCGCCGCCGGACACACCCATGTTCCCAAGCGCAAGCTGAAGGATGCAGTAGGCCCGGGTGTTGTTGTTGCCGGTGGTGTGCTGGGTGCCGCCCATGCACCAGATCACGGTGCCGGGACGGTTGTTCGCCAGCGTCCGCGCCACCCGCTCAAGCTGGGAACCTGGCACGCCGGTCACGCGCTCGACTTCCTCGGGGTTCCACTTGGCCACTTCCTCGCGGATCTGGTCCATGCCCCAGACACGGGTGCGGATGAATTCGCGGTCTTCCCAGCCGTTCTCGAAGATGTGGTACAGGATGCCCCAGACCAGCGCCACGTCGGTGCCGGGACGGAAGCGCACGTATTCGTCCGCGTGGGCCGCCGTCCGGGTAAATCGCGGATCACAGACGATCAGCGGGGCGTTGTTCTGCTCCTTGGCGCGCAGCACGTGCAACAGCGAGACGGGGTGCGCCTCGGCCGGGTTGCCGCCGATGATGAAGATCGCCTTGGAGTTATGGATGTCGTTGTAGGAGTTCGTCATCGCGCCGTAGCCCCAGGTGTTGGCAACACCCGCGACCGTGGTCGAGTGACAGATCCGCGCCTGGTGGTCGACGTTGTTCGTCCCCCAGTAACGCGCGAATTTCTGGAACAGGTAGGCCTGTTCGTTGTTGTGCTTCGCCGAGCCCAACCAGTAGACGGAATCCGGTCCGCTTTCCTCGCGGATCGTCATCATCTGGTCGCCGATCTCGTTGATCGCGTCTTCCCAGCTGATACGGACCCATTCTCCCCCGACTTTCTTCATCGGGTACTTGAGGCGGCGTTCGCCGTGGGTGTGCTCGCGCACGGAGGCGCCCTTCGCACAGTGGGAGCCCAGGTTGAACGGGCTGTCCCAGCCGGGCTCCTGCCCGGTCCAGACGCCATCCTGCACCTCAGCCATGACGGTACATCCGACCGAACAGTGGGTGCATACGGTTTTCTTCAGGTCCACCTTGCCGGTTGCCGCGGTCTGGGCACTGGCCTGCTGGACGGTTCCTCCGGTCGCTGCAATCGCGGCAAGGCCGCCGATCGCCAGACCGGACCCGCGGAGGAATCCGCGCCGGTCAACCGAGGTCTTTGCCACCTCGGACAGGATCGAAGTCCGCTGGGGGCGTCGCGCAACCCCGTTGGTCTTTTTCCTAAGCATGTGTCTCTCTCCCTCAACGCACCTTCCGGTGCGAAAGACAGTGCCCGGCGCAAGAGGCGCAGAGCGGTGAAGGCGGAACGGTCGGGCCTCACGCAACCAGTTGTTCCACCAGCGGGGTGCCACGCCCGGCGGGGGCGTCAGCGGGGCGCATGGCCGGGGCCAGCGCAGGGGCGCGGATCAGAACCGCGCGGCGTCGAAGTAGGCGCGGGTGTGCACCGTGTCCTGCATCCGGTCGGACGACAGATCCGGCTCGGCTGCTTCGGCCTGCGTGCCGGCGGTGGCGACCGCCACGGCGGCAGCGGGCGCGGCGGTTCCGGCCAGTTTCAGGAAGTCGCGCCGGGACGCTGCTTTCTCTGACATGTCTTGCTCCTCTGTGGGTTCCGGCGCGTCCCCCGCGCCGCTCGTCTGACGGGACCCGCAGGCCCCGCCGGCTCAGCCAAGGCGGAAGGCTTCCGCCTCGATCTCCATGAAAGTGCGCCCGATGGTGCCAACGGGGGCGTAGAACACCGATCCCTTGGCGTTTTCGAGGTCACCGAAAAAGTGTCCGGCCCAAGACGCGATGTGCTTGTTGAAGAAGGTCTTCTGCGCGTCCAGCGAGGCAGGCGCACCAAAGCGGCCGACGATCAGCGCGCCCATCATCTCCATCAGGCTGGCGATGTTGTCTTCCGGCTCGAACACGTTCTCGGCCCGGGCCAGCCCGTGCGCCGTCATGTCCTGCCGCAACAGCGCCAGCGGCTTCTCGTTCAGAAAGCCGGTCATGTAGTAAGAGGCATAAGGCAGCAACTCGCCACGTCCGAGGCCGATGAACAGCTTGTTGTACTCGGTCACGACACTGCGGGGCTTCGTCACCTTCGCCATCTTCGACAGGGTAGAGATCGCTTCGCCAAGCGGCGTCGCATCGCCGGACAGCGACGCGGTCTGCGCCAGCAGCATCTCGTCCGGCGGCCCGGAAAGGATGACCCCGAGGAAATTGTAGAGGTCCGCGCGCAGGCGATCCTCCTCGGCGATCTTCGGGGCGGGTGCTGCGGTCATGCCTGTCCTTCCGTCTCTGCGAATACGAAACGCATGCGCCGCGCAGTGGCGGGCAAGGCGTCTTCGCTGTCATGTGTTTCCGCCCCGGTCTCCGCTTCCGCGGCGTCGCTTTCCGGTTCTGCCATCGCAAGCTGCGTCGGCGGGTCCGGCAGTGGCGCGGGTTCGCGGACGGAGACAAGCTCCGGCGCGGGCGTGTCATCCTCTTCCTCGGCGGGCTCCGCCGTCCCGGCGGTCTGTGCGGCCTTGGCTTCGGCCTCCTTCGCGGCCTCGACCACCTTGTCGAACATGCCCTTGCCCACCTGATAGACGGTCTTCATGTCCGGCACGCAACGGGCGGCGTCGGTGTAGTCCTCGCCGTAGTCCACAAGGCCGTCGAGATTCGCCAGCACAGGGTTGGTGCGCCAAAGCTTGCGCAGGGCGCGTGTCTTCAGCCGCTGCGGCAGCGCCGACTTCATGAAGTCGCGCACCTGTTCGGCGGTTTCGAGGTCTTCCGGCAACGGCTGCCCGGCTTCCGCCAGAAGCTCCTCGTCGGTCTTCTCCGCCAGCGCCTGCTCCTCGGCGGCGCGCTCCGCGTCGAGGCGCGCCTCCGCCTCGGCGCGGGCCTCTGCCGCAACGGCGGCACGGCGCTTTTCCCAGAACCCGCTCATGACAGATCCCCGCGCCTGCGGGCGGGCAACCGATGCCCAAGTGTCCTGAACGCGCTCATTGCAACCGCCTCCGCTTCAGCGTCGGCGAGGCATAGATGTCGCCCGGCTTCGCGATCCGCGCGTCCCCGATCCCGTCCTCGACAAGGTCGATCCGCTTCTTGTCGCGCTTGCGTTTCACAAAGACCTCGTCCTGGTGATGCGCCTCGATGAACTCGCGGATCCAGGCCACCAGCCCGTGCGGCATCGGCACCTTCTCCACCAGTTCGTTACCGCTGTCGGTGTAATCCTGCGCCTCGTAGGGCGAGGCCGTCACTTTCAGCACCTCGTAGGGCTGCGGCCCGCCGCCCGCCTCGCGCATCACCACGTAAAGGCTCGGCACTTCGTCGCTGAGGGCCTGAAGGTAGGCTTCGGTTTCCGCGCCATGCAGTTCCAGAACCGGGGTCGCGGCGTGGTATTCCACCGCCTCGCCCTCGCGGCGCATTTCCTTCCACTCCGCCGGTCCGGCCCCGGGCAACACGGCAGCCGCCGTCCAGTGCCACTTTGCCCAACGCGTCACACCCGGAGTCCGTCTCAGGACGACCCCGACCGGCATCGTTAGGTAGGCATTCGGATTGTGGATCAATGTGAAATCTCCCTGCCTCCACCCTCGCGCAGCTTCGCGGATCGGTGAAGCGATTTCGTGCACAACAGTATCCCAAACCCCTGTCCCGGTCATTTTGACCAGCCCTCCGGGTGGCGGGAAACGCGCTTGGCCAACTAGTCCATCTTGAGTGTTTTGCTAAGAAAAGTGGCAATCCGTGAACGCGCGAATCACCCCGCACAAATCGTGGCCCGAGGCGCACGACCCTGCCCCGAAGCGCGCCGGGAAAACGGTTGTGGGCGCCTTCGAATCATGTGTAGCTACCGGCTGCGGCGACGTTCGGGCAGGCCCGGAACCGGCCCCCGCCACGGGAGGAAAACCATGATCAAGTCCTTGATTACATGCGATTGTCTCGGCACACAGCAGATCGACGCAGAGGCCCTGTCGCGCACCACCGGGCTGGACGTACGCCGCCCCTGTTCGGCGCTCTGCACGACCGAGCTGCCCCGTGCCGCAGAAGCCTTGACGCAGGGTGACACAATTTTCTGCTGCACCCAGGAGGCCCGGGTGTTCGAGGCCCTCGCAGAGGACTTGGACCTGCCCGCGCCGCCCACGCTCGACCTGCGTGACCGGGTGGGATGGAGCGCCGATCCGGCCTCCAAGGTGGCCAAAATGTCCGCGCTGGTGGCAGAGGCCATGCTGCCCGCCGCGCCGGAAAAGACCATCGACGTGATCTCAGAGGGGCTGTGCCTGATCGTCGGCCCGGCAGACGCCGCGCTGGCCGCCGCAGAACAGCTCAAGGATCACCTTGGCGTCACCGTCCTGCTGCCGCCCGGGTCGGACATCCCCGACACCCGCGCCTTCGACGTCATCACCGGCCGGCTGCGCCGGGCCAAGGGGGCGCTCGGACATTTCGAGGTGGTGATCGACGCGTTGCGCATGATCGAACCCGGCGGGCGCGGCGGTTTCACCCTGACCGAACCGCGCGACGGCGGTGCCTCTCAGTGCGATATCCTGCTGGACCTGCGCGGCGACACGCCCCTTTTCCCGGCGCACGAGAAGCGCGAAGGCTACCTGCGCGCCGATCCCGGCCATGCCCCTGCCGTCTCTGCCGCGATCCTCGCCGCGTCGCACCTGACCGGCACCTTCGAGAAGACGATGCACGTCCGGATGGAGCCGCTGCTCTGCGCCCATTCCCGGGCCGAGCAGACCGGCTGCACGCGATGCCTCGACCTCTGCCCGACAGGGGCGATCACGCCGGACGGCGAACATGTTTCCGTCGATCCGCTGATCTGCGCCGGGTGCGGTGCCTGTTCGGCGGTCTGCCCGTCCGGGGCGATCAGCTACGACGCTCCGCCGGTGGACTTGACCATGCGTCGCGTCCAGACGCTGGCGAAGGCCTTCCTCGACGCGGGCGGCAGCGCGCCGCGCCTGCTGGTCCACGACGACCACGGCGCCGAGATGATCCGCCTCGCCGCGCGCCACCACACCGGCCTGCCCGCCGACGTGATCCCGCTGGAGCTGCCCAAGGTCGGCGTCTTCGGTCATGCCGAGATCGTGGCGGCCCTGGCCGCCGGTTTCGCATCCGTCGCACTGCTGCCGGGTCCGAAGGCGGACATGGAGGCAATCGGCCCGCAGGTCTCGCTGGCCGGTGCCATCGGCGGCGCGACCCGCGTGACGGTGATCGACACGCCGGACCCCGAAGTCCTCTCCGATACGCTCTATAGGGCCGAAGCCCCTGCCCCGCTCGACACCGCGCACGTCCGGCCCATGGGCACCCGCCGCCAGATCACCCGGCAGGCGGCGCGGGCGCTGAACCCGGTGGCCGAGACCCTGCCGCTGCCCGAAGGCGCGCCCTACGGTGCCGTGCTGGTCGATCAGGACGCCTGCACACTCTGCCTGTCCTGCGTGTCGCTTTGCCCGTCCGGCGCGCTTGGCGACAACCCCGACCGGCCCGAGTTGCGCTTTCAGGAAGACGCCTGCCTGCAATGCGGCCTCTGCGCCAACGTCTGCCCGGAGGAGGCGATCAGCCTTCAGCCGCAACTCGACCTGACGCCCGCCGCCCTGACGCAGCGTGTCCTCAAGGAAGAGGAGCCCTTTGCCTGCATCGAATGCGGCAAGCTCTTCGGCGTGAAGTCGACGGTGGAGAAGATCACCGAAAAGCTGCAGTCGCATTCGATGTTCGCGGGCGACCGCCTGCGCATGGTGCAGATGTGCGACGACTGCCGGATCAACGCGCAGTACCACTCCGACGAAAATCCCTTCGCCAGCAAGCCGCGCCCGCGTCCGCGTACCACCGAAGACTACCTGTCAAAGCGGCGCGACCATTGATGTCAGCGGGAATCCAGCGGCGCGCCAAGGTCGGCGGCCTGCATCGTCGACACATAGGCCAGCACGGCGTCGATCTCGTCCAGCGTCATCTCGACCGGGACGATCGGGCTTGGCCGCGCCTCGTCAAATGGCGGCGAGACACCCTCGATCTGGGTGAAGGCCGGGTGCGGGTTCAGGGCATAGAACCCCATGAAACGGTCGACCCAGTCCGGAAAGGCGCGCATGACCATGAAACTGGGGGTAGAGCCGATACTGCGGAACGCGCCGCCCTCTTCGACCGCGTGGCAGCGCCCGCATTTCACCCGCGAGATTTCCAGCCCCTGTGCGGCGTCGCCGTCGGGGACGAAGGCCGCGACCTCGCGTTCCTTCTGCTTGGGCAGGGTAAACAGCGCCTCGCCCTCCGGCGCATAGGCGGTCACCGTGTTGCGCCCGACCTCTCCGGTCAGCCAGTCCGTCAGCTTCGCGGTCCACTCCGTCTGATCGGTGACCTGCATCGACCAGACCGCACCCGCGCCCTCGAACAGCGGCGTGCCGTCCGCACCCAGCACGACCTGCGCGGCGGCCGGGTCATCGACGACCTCCACCTTCACCTGCGTCTTCAGCTTGAAGCGCGGAAGGATGTAATCCAGCAGGCCGGAGGCCACCAGCGGCTCCGGCGCGAAAAGACGAACGGCACGATCCTGTGCGACCGCCTTGAAGGGCAGCACGGCAAGGGCCAGTATCAACAACCAGACACGCATGAAGTCCAGCCTATGGGCCGGGCGCGCCATGCGTCAACAACTCAGGGAGCGATCCAATGAGCGACGAATTCAACATGTCCATGCGCAAATTCCTCAAGCAGGTCGGCGTGACCTCGCAGCAGGCCATCGAAGAGGCGATGCGCGACGCCGATACCGCCGGAAAATCCTTCCCGGTCAAGGCCGTCATCACCATTCCCGAGCTTGGCCTGACCCACGAGGTCACGGGCGAGATCAAGGGGCAGGAGTAAACCTTGGCCTCGCGTGAAGAGATCCTGGAGATCCTGAAGACCGTCTCCGCCCCCTCGGGCGAGGACATCGTGGCCGCCGGCGTGGTCCGTGCGCTTGGCGTGGCCGACAGCGGCGTGCGCTTCGTGCTGGAGGTGCCGCCGGGACAGGCCGACAAGTGGCAGCCGGTCAAAACGAAGGCCGAAGAGGCGCTGGCCGCCGCCGGCGTGGGCAACGTCCATATCGCGGTGACCGCCGATGCCCCGCCCCCCGGCCTCGGCGCCAAGCCGAAACCGAAGCCGCAGGGCCCGCAGAAGATCCCCGGCGTCGACCACCTGATCGCCATCGCCTCCGGCAAGGGCGGCGTGGGCAAGTCCACGGTGTCCGCCAACCTCGCCTGCGCGCTGGCGCAGCAGGGCAAACGCGTGGGCCTGCTGGACGCCGACGTCTACGGCCCGTCCCAGCCACGGATGCTGGGGGTGTCCGGGCGCCCCGCCTCGCCCGATGGCAAGACGATCCTGCCGCTCCGCAACCACGGCGTCACGATGATGTCCATCGGCCTCATGACCAACGAGGACCAGGCCGTCGTGTGGCGCGGCCCGATGCTGATGGGCGCGCTGCAGCAGATGATGATGCAGGTGCAATGGGGCGCGCTCGACGTGCTGATCGTCGACCTGCCGCCCGGCACCGGCGACGTGCAGATGACCCTGGCCCAGAAGGCGCAGGTGGACGGCGCGGTGATCGTCTCCACCCCGCAGGACGTGGCGCTTCTGGACGCGCGCAAGGGCATCGACATGTTCAAGCAGTTGAACGTCCCGATCCTCGGGATGATCGAGAACATGTCGACCCACATCTGTTCGAAGTGCGGGCACGAGGAACACGTCTTCGGCCATGGCGGCGTCGCGGCAGAGGCCGCCAAACTGGGCGTGCCGCTGCTGGCCGAGGTGCCGCTCGACCTGCAGATCCGGCTGGCGTCGGACGGCGGGGCGCCCATCGTGGTCAGCCAGCCCGACAGCCCGCAGGCGCAGGCCTTCCACGCGGTGGCGACCGCGCTCATCAAGGGCGCGCTGGCATGAGCGACCTCGCGTTCCCCCCGGCCATGTTCGGCGAGAAGGTCGACGGCGACCCGGCAGAGACGGCGATCCTGCGGGCGATCCAGGGGGTGGACGCGGGCCTCATCACCTACCGCGTCGCGTCGGACCAGGTGGGCGCCGCGCTGGTCTTTGCCCCCGAGGTGCCTTTGGCGCAGGCGATGACCATGCTGCCCCTTTGCGGTGTGGGTTTCCAGAACGCGCTTGGCGCTCTCGCCCCGCCCGAGGTGGCGGTGCACCTTGGTTGGGACAGCGGGCTGCGGGTCAATGGCGCGCTCTGCGGTCAGATGCGCGCCTTCGCCTCCGGTACCGATCCGGAGTCCGTGCCCGACTGGCTGGTGATCGCCTGGCAACTGGTGCTCCTGCCATTGACGGAGGACACGGGCACCGACCCCGACCGCACCGCCCTGTACGCGGAAGGCTGCGCCGACGTCGATCCCGGCATGCTGGTCGAGGCCTGGGCCCGCCACACGCTCAATTGGATCGCCAAGTGGGAAGACGCAGGTCCCCGCGCGCTGGCCGCCGAATGGCGCGGGCTGGCGCATGGCGTCGGCGACGAGACGGCGCAGGACGGCCGCACCGGCACCTTCCTCGGTGTCGACGAAGACTTCGGGATGCTCCTGCGGGACGCGGACGGCACCCACCTGATCCCCCTCACCACCCTGCTGGAGGACACGCCATGAACCTCGCCCGCGCGATCCATGTGGACGAAAGCGACCAATACGTCTTTGCCAACCCCGCGCGCACCGGGGAATGGTGCGTCTCGGGCGGGTTCGAGTTCTCCGACTGGACGGAGGCAGACCTGACCGGCAAGCAGCGGCAGGCCTTCACCAACGGCTGGCTGGGGCTGGAAACCGGCGGGCGCGTGACCTTCGTCGCCGTCACCCCCGTCACCCCCGAAGAGATCGCGGACCTGGAGGTGAAGCTGGCACAGCACTTCGTCACCTACTACGGCGCGCCCTCGGTCGATGCCGCCCGCCCCGTCGCCCGCGAAGAGATCTTCCACATGGCCGACCTCTGCGAGGAACACGCGCCAAACACCCTGCTGACGGTCATGCGCGACCTGACCGACGCCGGCGTGCGCGAGGTCTTTCGCGTGATCGACCCGGAGGACGCCGACCTCGACCAGTTCGCCGTGCACGGCTCTCTGGACGAGTGACTCGGGCCGCCGCCCCCCGGCGCAGCCCGCTGCGTTCCATCCGGGTGCGGTTGCTGTTCCTTGCGCTGGCGCCGCTGGTCGTCCTGACGCCGCTCCTGCTGCTGTTCGGCATGACGCGCTGGACGGCGGATTATGACAAGGTCCTGATCGCAAACGTCGAATCCGACCTGCGCATCGCCGAGCAATACCTGGCCCGGATCATGACCACGACCGGAGAGGACCTGTCCGGCGTGGCGGACAGCGTCGGCTTCGCCGAGGTACTGAACGCCTCCGAAGATGCGTTCGCGGCTTACCTCGACGACACGCGGCGGACGCTCGGGCTCGATATCCTGTATTACCTGCCCGGCGGGCAGTCCTCCGACTGGCCGGTGATCGACAGTGCGCTGAAGGGCAAGCCCGCCACCGCCATAGACCTGTTCGACGCCGAGACCTTGGCCGCCTTCTCGCCGGATCTCGCCGCCCGCGCCCGGATCGAGCTGATCCCGACCCGCGCCGCCGTGCCGACCGATCGCACGGTGGAGGACCGCGGCATGGTCGTCCACGCCGCCACCCCCGTCCGCCTGCCCGGCCACGACGGCGCGCTGGTGGGCGGCATCCTCCTGAACCGCAACCTGCAATTCATCGACACGATCAACGCGCTGGTCTACCTCAACGCCGTCACCGGCGGCGACCGGCAGGGCACCGCGACGCTGTTCCTCGACGACGTGCGGGTGTCCACCAACGTGCGGCTTTTCGAAGACGTGCGCGCGCTTGGCACGCGGGTGTCTGCCGTGGTCCGCCGGCAGGTGCTGGACGCGCAGGAGACATGGCTCGACCGCGCCTTCGTCGTGAACGACTGGTACATCTCGGGCTACCTGCCGCTGCACGACAGCTTTGGCGAGGCGGTGGGGATGCTTTATGTCGGGTTCCTCGAAGCGCCTTTCACCCATGCCAAGCGCACTGCCTTTGCCATCATGCTGGGCGCCTTCGCTGCCGTGGTGCTGCTGTCGGCGCCGCTGTTCCTGTGGCTGGCCAAGGGCGTCTTCGCTCCGCTGGAACAGATGACCCGGACCATGCGCCGGGTGCAGGACGGCGACCTGTCGGCCCGCAACGCCGTGCCCCGCTCCGGCGACGAGATCGGGCAGGTTGCGGGGCACCTCGACGACCTCCTCGATCAGGTGCAGGAGCGCGACACACAGCTCCGCGCATGGGCGTCCGAGCTGAACCAGAGGGTGGAGGACCGCACCGCCGAGCTGCGCGAGGCCAACGCCAAGCTGGAGGACACCTGGCGCCAACTGGTGATGAGCGAAAAGCTTGCCTCCATCGGCGAAATCACCGCCGGCGTCGCGCATGAGATCAACAACCCGGTGGCCGTCATCCAGGGCAACCTCGACGTCCTGCGCGAGACGCTGGGCGACGCCGCGCAACCCGTGCAGACAGAAATCGACCTGATCGACGGGCAGGTCGGACGGATCAACGCCATCGTCGGCAAGCTGCTGCAGTTCGCCCGGCCCGACGACTTCTCGGGCACCGAGCGCGCGGTGGATCTTGCGCCGGTGGTGCGCGACTGCCTCGTTTTGGTGGAACACGTCCTGACCCGCGCCGACATCCGCGTGGAAACCGAGCTGGACGAGGCCCCCCGCGTGGCCATCGGCGGCGGCGAGATGCAGCAGGTGGTCATCAACCTGGTGGTGAACGCAGTGCACGCCATGGAGCACAGCGGCACGATCTTCCTGACGCTGAACGCCGAACCCCGAGACGGCCGTCCCGGCGCGGCGCTGCGGGTGCGCGACACCGGTCCGGGCGTGCCGGACAAGCTGCTCGACACCGTGTTCGACCCGTTCTTCACCACCAAGCAGGCAGAGGGCACCGGGCTCGGGCTTTCGATCTCGCAAACGCTGATCCAGCGCGCCGGGGGGCGGATCAGTTACCGCAACCCGCCAGAGGGCGGCGCGGAATTCCTCGTCTGGCTGCCCGCGGCGGAAGACACCTGATCCGCGGACCGGGACGGTCGTGGCCGGAATTCGCATCGGTGGGGTATTGAATAAATGACTTCAAGAATCCGCGCGCGTGCTCATATGCTGTTGGTGACTGGGAATGTCATTGAAGATGGACGCCCGCCAGCAGCCGGTTTTGACGTTGCGCCGTGGGTTGTCTAAGGTACTATCACTTTGGATTTAATCAGGTTCGAACCATGGCTTTGAAACAAGATTCCCGAATGGGGAAGCTGTCGACCGTGCTCGGCAAGGACGTATTGGTCCTCCAGCGGTTCGAAGGCTTGGACCGGATGAACGGGCTCTTCGAGTATCACGTGGCGTGCCTGTCCGAGGACGAGAACGTCGATTTCGACAGCCTGATGGGGACCAACGCAACGGTTTCGATCAAGGCGCGCGACGGCTCCGACAAGTACTTCAACGGCCTCGTGACCGAAGCCCGCTGGCTTGGCGCAGGTGAAAACGGCATCCGGTACGAACTGACGCTGAAGCCGTGGTTCTGGCTGGCCACCCTGCGGCGCAACCAGCGCATCTTCCACGAAAAGACCGTGATCGAGATCCTGCAGGAACTGCTGGCCCCCTACGGCTCGGGCGGCAACCTGACGGTGCAGACGCAGGGCACCTACCCGACCCTCGAATACACCGTGCAGTTCAACGAAAGCGACTTCGACTTTGCCGTTCGGATGATGGAACGCCACGGCATCAGCTACTTCTTCAAGATGAGCGACGGCGCGCACGAGATGGTGCTGACCGATTCCGTCGAAAGCCACGAGGTGCTGGGCGCCTTCCCGGTGAAGCCCTACGTCGGCCACCACCAGGAAGACACGGAACACCTGTGGGAATGGCGCCCGGAACGCCGGATGACCACCGGTGCGATCCGGATGACCGACTACAACTTCAAGACGCCCACCACCGTGATGGAGAAGGACCAGACCGGCAGCGCCTCCTACGCGCACGGGCAGATCGAAAGTTTCGACTGGCCGGGCGATTACCTCGATCCCGGCCGCGGCACCGAGATGGTTTCGCTCGGGCTTGACCGGGCGCAGGGGCACGACAAGCGTTACGAGGCGATGGGCGACATCGTCGGGCTGTTCTCCGGTCTGAAGATCAGCATCGCGGGCGACAGTTCCGAGGTGCCGGGCAAGGGCGACGAATTCCTCTGCCTCGTCGCGCACCACTCCTACACCTCCGACAACTACGGCTCGGGCGGCACGTCGGGCGACGGGTTCGCCTTTACCGCGCGCTTCGTGATGATGCCGTCGAACGCCCCGCTGATCCCCGAGAAGAAAAGCCGCCGCGCCGATGTGCGCGGGCCGATGACCGCGGTTGTCGTGGGCGCCGAGGGCGAAGAGATCGACTGCGACGAATACGGTCGCATCCTCGTCCGCTTCCCCTGGGACCTCAGCGATGCGCGGTCCATGCGCTGCCGTGTGTCGCAGAACTGGGGCGGCGGAAGCTGGGGCGGCATGATCATCCCCCGGATCGGCATGGAAGTGGTCGTCGAATTCCTTGACGGCGACCCGGACAAGCCGCTGGTGACGGGCTGCGTCTACAACGGCAAGAACATGGTCGCCTACCCCCTGCCCGCCCACAAGACGAAGTCGGTCTTCCGCACCGACAGCCACAAGGCCACCGGCTTCAACGAGATGGTCTTCGAGGATGAGCCGGGCCAGGAAAACATCGCGTTCAAGGCGCAGCAGGACTGGTCGCGGCTGGTGCTCAACGACTCGATCAGCCGGGTCAAGCGGCACGACATCGAAAGCGTCGGCATGAACAAGATGGTCGAGGTCGGCAACAACCTGAAGATGGAGGCCGGCGGTTCGGTCAACATCTCCTCGGGCGGCACGGGTCCCGACATTAAAAGCCTGCTGGGCGGGCTCGGCGGCCTGATGGGCAAGTCCAAGTCGCTGGTCAAGAAAGGCGCTTCCGAGGGCGGCGGATCGTCGGGCGGCGATCTGGGCAAGTTCGCCGGCACCCTCGGCGCCAAGGATCTCGGCTTCATCTCCGGCACCGGCGGGGCGGGGCGGTCGGGCATGCACAGTGCCGACGAGGAAGGCAAGGACGCCAACCACAAGCTGCGCGAGGACGGGACCAAGTACGGCGAAAGCGGCTACTCCCTGTTCGAGAGCCCCGGCGTGGTGAACACCTTCGCGTCGAACTTCCGGTCGGACACCACTGGCGTCGCATCGGTTGAATCGGTCGGCCTGACGAAGATCCTCAACGTCGGCGGCGCGGTGAAGGAAAACGTCGGCAAGAAGATGACCACCGACGTCGGCGAAGACATCGAGATGACCTCCGGCAAGACGATCCTGAACAAGACGATGAAGCACACGCTGATCGCGACGCAGAAGTTCACCATCGCGGCCCCCGGTGCCACGATCGAGATGGACGCCTCCGGGATCACCATCAAGGCGTTCACCATGAAGGTTCAGTGCCCGTCGGTGGACTTCAACATGGGCGCGCCCAGTCAGGCGACAGTGTTGCAGGCACCCCAGGCGTTCTGCGAAGAATGCCAGGGCACGGCAGGGGGCGATTGATGAACGACGTGGTCATCCACATGTCGGACCCCGCCGACAGCGCCGACGAGGCGCTGGCGATGGCGTTGGAAAAGGCCTGCGGCCCGGACCAGACGGCCTATCTGCTGATCGACGCCAGCAAGTCGCCGGCGACCCAGTGCATCATCGAGACCATGACCGACGACGCGTTGTGCCTGTTCGACGGACAGGCCTTCGACGATCTGGCGGCCTATGCGCCTTGGCTCGTGCCCCTGACCGGCTCGGGCCTTCGGGTGTTCGAGTGGTTCATGGAGGAAGGCTGGAACAAGGACTGGGGCCTTTTCCTGATCGCCGGACAGGATGCGAAAAAGGTGAAGACCTCGCTCAAGCGGTCTCTGCGGGTCAAGACGGAGGACGACAAGGAGCTGTTCTTCAAGTTCTACCGTCCCAGCGTGTTCAACACCTACCTGCCCGCCATGGAGCCGGAGCAATGCGCCTACGTGCTGCGTGATCTCGCGCAGGTCTGGGCCGAGGATTCCGACAACCCGCAGCTTGTGCACCGCTACGCGATCCGCGAAGGCACCCTGCGCCGCGCCGACCTCAGCCTGACCGTGGCCGAGGATGCCTGATGCCCCCACGGCTCACCCTCGACACCGGCCAGCGGTCGGCGCCGCTCAATGACGACCGGGCCTTCGCCAGGGCATACGTCGAAGAAGTGATGAAGACCCACCTGCCGCAGGACTACTGGTCGCTCTCGCCCGAGGGCCGGATCGAGATGACCATGAACGGCCGCCGTTACGCGCGGCATTTCGGCATCACGGACGTGAAGTCGCAGATGATGTTCATCACGCTCATGTGGGAGGTCGGAGCAAATTTCTTCATGTTTTCAGGGTTTAAGGAGATCGCGGTCAGTGCGGTCGACGGGCCTTCCAAGATAGATGCCTTCTTCGAGGTCGACAGCGATCTCGCGGCAGAGGCCATCATGAACGCGGATTCCAGGTAT
Source organism: Sagittula stellata E-37 (assembly GCF_039724765.1). NCBI lineage: Bacteria > Pseudomonadati > Pseudomonadota > Alphaproteobacteria > Rhodobacterales > Roseobacteraceae > Sagittula > Sagittula stellata. Next base: position 89,044 of record NZ_CP155732.1, read on the forward strand.
TGGTATCCGGACATGGCCGGGATCACCGGCCTGAACGGATGAAGCACCCGATGTGAGTACCGCGTCATGAGCAAGTACCTGAAGGACGAAGGAGTCGATCCCGCGGCCGTGCGCGCCCAGCACAAGCAGGTCGACGACATGTACAAGGACATCGCGACCGAAATCGGCTTTGCCGTAGGTGGCGCTGTGCCGGTTGCGGGCGTGGTGGTCGATGCCGCATCGGCGGTCCGCTCGGCATGGCAGGGCGACTGGTTCGGGGCCGCCGTCGACGTCTTTGGCATGATCCCCGGCTGGGGCGACGCCGCGAAGGCGGCAAAGGTCACCGACAAGGTCAACACCATCCGCCGCACCATCGACGTCGCCAGGGTCGGACTGAAGGCGTCTTACCGGCAGACCAAGGAAGCCGCGGCGAAATACTGGGACGACGTCATCAAGAAGCAGAAGGCCGCCTACGAGGCAGCCGCCAAGAAGTGCAACGGCACGAAGGAGTGCCTCGAAAAGCTCGAAAAGATGAAGAACCCGCCGCATTACGACCAGGTGCCGACCAACGGCACATGGACCAGCGGCAGCCGGGGGGACGGCTGGTTTCAGCCCGCCGACACTTCGAAACCGCCAATAAGGTACAAGAACGGATTTCCGGATCTATATCCGCATTCGAAGGGCAACGTCGACATCCCGATGAAGGGCAACCATACGTCGGATTTCACTAATGCCGACAAGGCGATGCGCGAAAAGCTGGGCAACGACAACTGGACCCGTCCCGAAGGGTACACCTGGCACCACAACGAAAACGGCACGACGATGCAGCTTGTACCGCAAAGCATCCATTCGACCAGCAAGGGCGGCTATGCCACGCACACCGGCGGCGCCGCGCTCTACAAAGGCAGTCACAAGTCCGAATTCTAGTCCCCGTCGCACCGGGGCAAGGGAGACCCGCCATGTCACAAGATCCGATAATCGCCCCCGAAGGCAGCGCCTGGCCCGATCCGGCTGCTCTGGCAGATGCCGTGGCCGAGCTTGAGACCGCGCTCGGCACCGCCCTGCCCGAGCCCTACCGCAGCTTTCTGCTGACCTATGGCGGCGGCGCGCCCTATCCGCTGATCTTCGATTACGCCCCGGACGAGGACGATCCGGAGCGGTTCCTCGACCGGCTGAACCGCCCCGCCCGCGTGCAGGAACTGGCCAATGGCAAGACCTTCGGCGACGGCACCCCGCAAGGGTTCGCCCCCATCGGCGAAGACCCCGGCGGGCTGATCGTGCTCCTGTCGCTGCATCCGGGCGATTTCGGCGCGATCTACGCCTGGTCCGCCACCGCCGAACCCTGGGGCGGGCCGAACAACGCACCGGACATGCTGGTGCCGCTGGGGGCCGATTTCGGCGCCTTCATGGCCACGCTCTATGAAACCGAGGACCTGATGGGCTACGAACACTGGAGCACGCCGCAGCGCCGCGCCCTCCAGCGGGAACTGGTTCTGCCGTGATTCCCGAAATGCTCGCCCTGACCTTCCCGGAGAACTGGCCGCCGACGCTGACGCTCGCGTCGCTGCCGGCTGTATCCGTGACCCTGTCGGACGGCGATGCAGAGACGCTGGGCAGCCAGTCCGCGCTTTACCGGGAGGTCGCGGGCGACGCCCGGCGGATCGGCTTCGGCCCTGACTTCGAGAAGACCATCGCCAAGGCGCTGGAGACGTTCCCCGAAGGCCTTATGCCGCGCATCGGGATGTGCAGCTGGAAGGCCTCGACCGTGGTACACGCCCCCTGCCACAGCGTGGCGGACGTGATGCGCGTCATAACCGCCAACGACCCGCGTGTCGCGCAGGCGATCCTGGACCACCGCATCAGCAAGCGGCCCGTCGTCCTGCACCTGCGCGCCTGGCGCGACATCCCGGATTGGGCCGAATTCCGGCTGTTCGTAAAGCGCCGGGGTCTCCTCGGCGTGTCGCAATACGCCTGGCAAGAGACCTTCCCCCAAATCGCCGCGCAGCACAGCGCCATCGTGACGGCTGTCAACGCGCTGCTGAAGGACATCTGGGAGGATCTGCACATGGACGACGTCGTGATCGACGTCTGCGTGCTGCCCGAAGGCGACGGGCTGAAGGCCTGGCTGATCGAACTGAACCCTCTGGACCCGCGCAGCGACGCCTGTCTCTACAGCTGGGAAAACGGCGGAGACTTCGACGGCAGTTTCAGGTACAATAGACCATACAGAGCGGAGGCCTTTGGATAGGCGCCGTAAAACGGGTTCGCGTCCGGGTCGTATTCCGGACCTGAGGAAGGGCTGGACCCGGGACATTTCGAAGACGTTTTTGAGAGAAAGGATTTCAGAATGGGACAACCGATTTGCTGTGTGGGCGACATGCACGTCTGCAACATCACGATCCCTGCCACCCCGGCCAGCCCCGCGGTCAAGCACCTTGGCGGACCGGTCGTGCAGCCGGGCCAGTTCCAGGTCCGCGTGATGGGGCGCCCTGTCGCGGTCGTCACCGGTCAGACGATCTGCATGAACCTCATCATCCCACCCGGCGCGCCGCCGGTGCCGACTCCCGACCCGATGGTCAAGGGCTCCATGATTGTGCGGATCAACAACCTGCCGGTCATGCGGATCACCGATCTTTGTTCCCACGGCGGCCAGATGTCGACCGGCAACCCGATGGTCAAGATCGCCATGTGATCGGCCACGGCGGTTCGCTGCGGGCAAGGGCGTCACGATCGACCCGACCTACGGTTGACAGCTGTCAACCAACCCGATCTACCTGCGGACGCCGGCCCTTTCGGCCGGCGTTTGAATGAAAGAGGTTCGTATCCATGTCCTTGCGCACACTCGCCTGTCTTGCCGCCTTTGCCTGCCCGTCGCTCTCGGCGCCCGTCAGCGCGCAGGAGGATGTCGTCAACGGCCAGAAATTCGGCGCCTGGACGGTCTCCTGCGAGGCGCTCGGCAAGAACCGGACCACCTGCATCCTGAGTCAGAGCCTGAGCCGCGACACCGACAACGCCTTCATCGCGCAGATGATGGCCTTCTGGTCGTCGGACGGCAGCAAGCGTTTCATCGCCGCGCGCGTACCGTTGGGCGCCTACCTGCCCTCGGGCTTCGCGATCCGGGCCGAGGAATCCGACGAGGCGATCCCCTTCGTCTGGCAGTCCTGCTTTGGCAAGGTGTGCGAAGCCATGCGCGAAATCGATCCGGAGCAGATGGACACCGTCGCTTTGGAGAAGGGCACCGTTCTGGGCAGCTTCCGCCCCCGGCTTGGCATGGACCCGTTCATCTTCCGCTTCTCGATGGAAGGTCTGGACGCCGGTCTCGAAGCGCTGCGTCCCACCGCCGCCGAGTGACGTGGTGAGGTTGACAGCTGTCAACCTCATGCCGCCCGCCGCCCGTTGCCATTGAGCAGCGCCATCACCATCGGCCCGGTCGAGAACGCCCCTTCCGCGCCGCGCATCGTCAGGCTGCGCAGGTAGCCGCCCGGGCTCTGGATCTGGTCGGCGCGTTGCAGGATACAGGCCACGGTCACCGCAGCGTTGCAGGCCCCAAGATGCGTGACCGCCTCGACCCAGGCGCTGGGGCTGATGCCCAGCATCCCGCGCAGGAAGTCAGCCGTGTCGACAAGATCGCCCCAAGTCTCGATGGGCCTTCGGGCATAATCCAGAACATCAGGGCAGGCCTTCAGAACCAGCACTAACGGGATGGGTGGCGCGCTGTCGGACCCGCCGCCCCTGCCCTTTTCTGGGCTAAGTTCAGAAACAGAGGTTTCTGGATTTGAAGTCTGAAGGTGCCGCCCGGAATCGCTGTCTTTGCCGCTCATTTCTTCCGTTTCCTGCGGAATGTCCTGCGTCTTCTCCACAGCGTCAGACACAGCCTCCGACACAGGCACGACCGCTTCTTTCAGCGCGCTCAGAACCTCCGTCGCCTGATCCTCGATCACCTGTAGGTCACCGAACCCCAGCTTGCGGCGCAGGGCACGCTGCATCAGCCGCAGCGCATCGTCCCAGGCATCCCACGTGCCGGACAGCCCCGCATCGCGGCCATAGACCAGCAGCTTGACCGCATCCCGGACGATCAGCACGACACGCTCTCTGAGAGTGCGAAGCGCCTCTGCCTCGGCCCGGGCCTGTTCGGCGGCATCGACGATGTCGGGCGCACGGACGAGCAGGGGGCGCAGGTCGAAGCCGAAGGCGGTCACGACCTCGCCGGTTCCGTCACGACGCACGTAGCGCTTGCCGTTGGGGCTGTCGTGGCGCAGCAGCAGACCGGCGCCCACAAGGGCCGCGAGGTGACGGCGCAGCGTGCTTTCCGCCATGCCATGCGCGCGTTCCGCCAGCATCCGGTTGGACGGGTAGACGATCAGGTTCTCGCCGTCCTCCAGGTGGTCCGCTTTGTGGAAGCTCAGCAGCGCGTTCAGCACCGTGAGATCCCGGTCGGATACGCCGAAGGCACCACGCGCCACGCATAGCGCGCGGAACAGTTCCCATTTGGCAAAGCGCTGCCATGCGGCAGGCCGCGCGGCCTCCGCCTGCGATGCCAGCAGACCAGCCGTCACCGCCCGCCCACCGAAGGGCGTCACTGTCAGTCGTTCCATTTTCCTGTCACGAGACAAAAGAATTTCCGCCCGCCGAATCGGCAGTTGTTGACAGCTGTCAACGTCCGCGGCTATCCTGAGATTGCTACATCAGAGGGAAGCCTTCCGGGACCACGTCTTGGGGGGCTTTTCTTTTTCCTTCTGCCTGTTCGTGCCTCCTTGTTCCTGTCTGCTCGGTGTCTTCGGGGCGGGTCACGTTCCGCCCGTCGGGGTCTTGCGGGGCAGGGGGGGCGCCCCCGTCCCGTCACTCTCCGCGTTTGGCTTGCCAGTCGCGGAAGATCTCTTCGATGTTCTCTTCGAGCCACGTGTCGAAGCCGTCGGCATGGGCCGTGCGGACCTCGACCGTCAGCTTGTCCTTGCCGCGCGTGACCTTGCCCAGCACCTTGCCGGGCGCGGCCTGAAGCGTCTTCGGGCGCGGCTTGTCGGCTTTCGGCGCGGCGGGGGCCTTGGGCTTGTGGTGCTTCTCCATCCACGCCAGAAGCGCCTCGAACCGGGCGTCGGAGGTGTCGTGAAGCTGCGCGTCCGCCATGGCGATGCCGTGGTCGGTGTCCCAACCGGTCTGGGTCCAGGCCCTGGAAAAGGCCAGCCAGCGGTCGCGGCCGATCCCCGGGGCGGAGCCGATGCGTTCGATCACCTCCACCGGCACCGCTTCCGCCACCTGCAACATGCGCGAGATCAGCGTCTTGTCGGTCGACAGCGCGTCGCCGATCACCTTGCGGTCATAGCCCGCGTCGACCATCTGCCGGGCGAAGTTCACCCGCTCGATGAACGACAGATCCCGCCGGGCAGAGTTCTCCTGCCCCTGCGCAAGGATCGCCGCCTCGTCGTCGAGGTCGCGGATCAGCGCCTTGACCGGCATCTTGAGGTCGCGCATCGCAAGCACGCGGCGGCGACCGTAGACGATCTGGTAGGCGCCGTCCTCTTCGGGGTCGGGCCGGACGAGGACCGGCACCTGCTGGCCGTATTCCTTCAGCGAAGCCATCAGCACCTGATGCGACTTCTCGTCGAAATCCAGCCGATCCTTCAGGCCGCCCGCCTTGATCGTGAAGGGGTCGAGTTCGACCACCGAGCGGCTTTTCAGTTCGGCGATCTGCTGGGACACCGCCCCGATCGCGCCCTTGGAATAGCGCGGCTCGACCCTCGGCTTGTCGTCCGGTTCGGTCTTCTTGGTGGCGGCCTCTTCCATGAGGCCCTTCAACAGGTTCTTGCGTGCCATCCGTGCCTCCCGCTTACCGGCCCCATGCCGCTTGAATAAGGCCTTCGATCTCCTCGTTGACGAGGTTCAGGCTTTCCATCGCGCGGTCGTAGGTCGCGCGGGTGAACTGGCTGCGCTCCACCTCGTAGAGCGTCTGCTTGGTCAGCCCGGCATCGCTGATCGCGGTGGACTTCAGCACGGGGTGATTCAGGACGTGTTCGCCGAACATCGCGCGCATGAAACTGACCATCTGGTTCTGCGGCCCGTCGCCGGGTTCGTAACGGGTGACCACGTAGCGCAGCCAGTCGTAGGACATGTCGCCCCCGGCCTCGGCCACGACGCCCAGCAGGTTGGAGGTCATCAGCAGGAACTGGCACATCGACATGACGTCGAGCATCTGCGGGTGCACCGTCACCAGAACGGCGGTCGCGGCGGACAGCGCCGACATGGTCAGGAAGCCAAGCTGCGGCGGACAGTCGAAGACGACGATGTCGTAGTCGTCGGCCACCTCGGACAGCTTGTTGCCGACGCGTGTGAAGAACATGTCGCCGGCGCCGGAGACCAGCGCGCGCGGCGTCTCGTGCTCGAACTCCATGAGATCGAGGTTGCCGGGCACGATGTCGAGGTTGGGGAAGTACGTCCGCTGGATCACGTCGCGCAGAGGGACGGGGTCGTCGTAGCGGATCGCGTCGTAAAGCGTGCCGCCGTCGAGCAGGTCGAACTCCGGCTGGTAGCCGTGCAGAGCAGAAAGCGAGGCCTGCGGGTCGAGGTCGATGACCAGCGTCCGATAGCCGTCCAGCGCCAGTTTCTGCGCGAGATGGGCCGAGGTCGTGGTCTTGCCCGAGCCGCCCTTGAAGTTGATGACGGAGATCACCTGAAGGTGGTCGATGTACTTTTCGGAGTTGCCCTCCGGGGCGGCGCGCCGCCCGGGCAGGTAGGTGCCCTGCGCCTTGGCCCCCTTTTCAAGCACATGGCGCAGGTCGACGATATCCTGCGGGGAATAAAGCCTGCGCCCGCCCGGCCCGGTTTCAGGCTGCGGCCCCTTGCCGTCGAGCGACAGCTTGCGCAGGTAGGCGTCCTTCACCCCCAAAAGCTTTGCGACCTCGCCAGAGGTGAACTTGCGCAGCGACTTGCGCGCGTGCGGGGGGAAAAGCTGTTCCCGGTGCGCCTGGAGCCGCTCTGAAAGCTTGTGTGCGTGTTCGCCCACAAGCAGGTCGATCCGATGCTTGACCTGCGTCACTGTCTTCTGCCCTTCTGGACACCGCCGACCCCCGTCACGGGCCGCGAGGGTCCCTGACATCCGCTTCGCCCGGCGATCTGTCGCACCGATGTCGAAGCGTTAGTTACGCCCGGCGGCGTAATTTTCACTCAATTTCGTAATTAAATGCCGCCAAGCCCGGATTCGCACAAGCGTTTTTTCCACATCTCGCCCCGGGGCACAGGCGCGGGCCCCAGATATGTGGCGCGGGGCAGGGGGTCTGCACAGGAGCGCGCGCGGGGGAGACACCCTGCGTTCACGCTGGGTTCACGCGCGACGCAACGGAAAACGGGCAACGTGACGGATCGGCAACAATGACGCCGCGAGAACGCGCGCACTGACACAGTACTGCAAAATTTTTTGACAGGTGCCGTGCCGGCATCGCATACCGACAGACGGATAATTAATCTTTTGGTCAGTCTCGCGAACAGAAGTTGCACAGCCCGATTGCCGAACCCCAGACGCCCCTCCGGTTCATGATCCGTATCGGGGAGAGAGGCACCCGCCTCGCCGACACAGTCCGGCGAGGACCGGCCCCGGTTTTCGTGCATGTCTGTTCGAAAGTCCCCTGTCCGAAAGACCAGTCGTTTCACGCATCCCCGCGTGTCCGTATGCCCTTTTCAGCGTCCCGCACATACGCCCTTAAAGAAAGTCGCCCTCATGCTTGATCTCATCCGTTCGCACCGTCAGGTCGGTATCCGTCAGCGTTCGCTGGTACGTCACTGCAAACTGGGCCGCGCCACGGAGCTGGTCTTTGTCCTGGCGACCGGCGCGACGCTGGTGATCGGGGGCGGCGCCGAGGCAGCGACCTTCGCAGTCACCAACGAGGCCGAGCTGGCCGCGGCGATCGACAGCGCCAACGCCAATGCCGAGGCGGACACCATCACGCTGTCCAACGACATCACGCTGACCGACTTCCTGCCGACGCTCGAAGATGCGGACGGCGTGACGGTCGACCTGGGCGGCAACACGCTGTCGGGCGACAACGTGACACGCATCTTCTTTGTCGGCTCGGGCACCGCCACAATCGAGAACGGCACGCTGGCCGACGGCCTCGCCGAGGGCGGCGACGGCGGTGACGGTGACGACGACACCGACAACGGCGCGGGCGGCGGCGGCATGGGGGCAGGGGGCGCACTGTACGTGCGCGGCGATACCGCTCCGACCGTGACGGTGTCCAATGTGAGCTTTTCGAACAACGACGCGATCGGCGGTGACGGCGGCGCACTCGGTTCTAACGACAGCGCAAGCGGAGGCGGCGGCGGCCTTGGCGGTGACGGTGGTATCACGAACTTCAACAGCTTCTCTGACAATGGCGGCGGTGGCGGCGGTGGTGCGTTCGAAGACGGCACAAACGGTTCCGGCAACACTGGCGGTGACGGCGGCGGCCCGAACGGTGGCGCAGGCGGTGTCTTCGCCGACGGATCTGACGGTGGTGACTACACAGGCGGCGGTGCCGGCGGTAGTTTCGGAAACGTAGGCGGTGCGGGTGGTTATGGCGGTGGTGGCGGCGGCGGCGGCGACTTCGGCAACGGCGGTGCTGGCGGCTTCGGCGGTGGCGGCGGCGGTGGTGACACTGCTGCTGGCGAAGGAGGTTTTGGCGGTGGCGGCGGCGGCGTCGACTCAGGCAACGTCGGTGGTGACGGCGGCTTCGGTGGCGGAAGCGGCTCCGGCACCGTCGGCGGCGGCGGCGGCGCGGGTTTTGGCGGCGCGGTCTTTGTGCAGGACGGCGCAACACTGACTTTCACAGGCACGACAGGCCTCAGCGGCGGTTCCGTCACGGCTGGTTCGGGCCAATCCGGCGGCGGCGACGGCAACGCGGCGGGTTCGGGCCTTTTCCTGCAGAACGCGGGCGTGACGCTGGCCCCCGGCGCGGGCGAGACGCTCACCGTAAGTGACGACATCGCCGACGACACCGGCAACGGCGGCAACTCCGGTTCCGTGACGCACAACGGCGCGGGCACCGTGGCCCTGTCGGGCACGAACACCTACACCGGCGCGACGAACATCACCGGCGGTGGGACCCTGTCCGCGTCGGGCGGGAGCGCGATTGCCGACACCGGGCTGGTGAATGCCTCCAGCGGCACCTTCGACGTCGTGAACAGCGAGACCGTCGGCGCGCTGACCGGAGCCGGCGGCGTGACGCTTGCCAGCGGTCAGACCCTGACCGTCGCGGGCACGGGCGCCGCTGCCCCGACGACCTTCTCGGGTGTGGTGTCGGGCGACGGCGGTCTGGCCGTTGACGGCGCGACGGCCGACCTGACGCTGTCGGGGGCGAACACCTACACCGGGGCAACGACCGTGTCCGCAGGGACGCTGACGGCGGCGAACAACAGTGCGCTTGGCACGACCGATGCCGGCACCACCGTGAACAGCGGCGCTACGCTGGCGCTCGACGGCACGAGCAACATGCAGGAGGCGCTGACCCTCAACGGCACGGGTGCGTCGAACTCCGGCGCGCTGCGTTTCCTGTCGGAAAGCACCCAGAACGGCGCGATCGCCCTGGGCAGCGATACGCGGATCAACGCGGATACAGGTACGTCCACCATCTCGGGCAGCATCACCGGCACCAACACCAATCTCACGCTGGGGGGCGCGGGCCAAGCGTTCATTGGCGGAAACATCAACATCGGCACCGGAACGATCACGAAGGACGGCGCTGGCCAATTCGCCCTGGCCGGGAACAACACGACCGGTGATGTCACGATCAACGCCGGGACGCTTCAGGTGAACGGAACAGGGATTTCCGACACCTCCGCCGTCACGGTGAATGCGGGCGGAGGTCTTCTCACCACCTTCTCCGAGACGATCGGAAGTCTCGCAGGCGCAGGCACCGTGTTCATCGATCCCGGCCAAACCCTGACGGCAGGGGGCGACGATTCCTCGACCACCTATTCCGGCAGCATGGGGGGCCCAGGCGCCTTCACCAAGGATGGCACCGGCACGATGACCATGAGCGGGATCAGCACCCACTCTGGCGCGACAACGGTTCTGGACGGCACACTTCTGGTGACGGGCCAGTTGACGAATTCCAGTGTTTCCGTGCTTGGCGGTGAGGTGACCAACTCCGGCACCATCAACAACACCATCACGGTGACCACCGGGACGCTGAACAACTCCGGCACGCTGGGCACCGTGGACGTTGCCAGCGGCGGCATGTTCTCGATGACAGGCGGTTCGGCAACGACGGTGAACTCGGCGGGGACGTCGGAGATTGCCGGGACCGTGGGCGCGCTGAACGTCAACGGCAGCACGACCACCGTTACGGGTGGTTTGACGTATGGTTCTTTGACGGTTTCGGACGGAGGGACGTTTACGACGACCGGTGCGGGCGGGGTTGCCATTGTGGGGACGTCGAACACTACGACGATCAACGGCGCGGCGATCTACAACGACGGCGACACGCTGGACGACAACGGGGGGATCGACATCGGCGCGACCGGGTCGGTGACCTTCAACACCGGCGCGACCGGCATCCGGTTCAACGCCGACGACGATGAGAACAACACCGGCACGATCACCAACGACGGTTCGATCACGGTCACTGGTGGCGGCGCGGGTGGCGTCAGCGTGGCCAACGACGACGGCGCGGGCGACGACAACCTGACCAACCAGGGCACCGGCACCATCGACGTGCAGGCGAACAACACGCTGAACGGCATCGACACGCTGACCAACAGCTCGACCTCGGCGACCGCGATCCAGGTCGGCAGCGGCGCGACGCTGGGCTTTGCCACGCTGAACTCCTCGGCGGGGACGGTCACCAGCGCGGGCACGCTCGACGGCAACGTCGCGCTTTCGGGCACGGGGACGCTGGTGCAGAACGCCGGCGGCTCGGTCGACGGCACCCTGTCGACCGCGGGCAGCGCGACGTTCGACATCAACGGCACCACCGGCGATGCGACGACCGAGGTGACGGGGACGGTGTCGCAGGGCTCGACCGGGTCCTCGACCTTCGCGGGCGACGCGGGCGGGCTGGTGACGGTCAGCGCGGGCACGCTGACCGTTGATGGCGCCTCGGCCTTCAACGACGGTCTGTCCGTGACCGGCGGCGCGGCCGTGGTGGATGCGGATCTGTCCGTAACCGGCAACACGCTGGTCGATACCGGTTCGCTGACCGTGAATGCGGGCGACACGCTGACCTCCCCGGTCAGGGCCGGCAGCCTCGGCGGCGGCGGCAGCGTGATCGTGAACGGCGTCATCGACGGCGCGCTGGACGTCGAAAACACGTCTACCTTCGACATCAATGCGGGCGGCTCCGTCACCGGGACGGCGACCCACGCCAGCACGGGGACCTCGACGCTTGCGGGCACCGTCGGCAACCTCAACATCACGGCTGCGGGCACCGTTCAGGTGGACGGCGCGGCGGTGTCCAACGGTCTGAGCTTCGTCGACGGCGGCGGCACGCTGGCCGTTCAGGCCGGCGCGTCCTACACCGCCACCGGCGGCCCCGTGAACGTGGGCTTCGACGCCGGCAACACCGGCAGCGGCACGCTGAGCGTGGCCGACACCGGCAGCGTGATCGGCAATATCTTTGTCCACAACGCGGGCACCGTCGACATCAACGGCACCTCCGGCGACGCGACGACCGAGGTGACCGGCGCCCTGGTCCTCTTTGCCACGGCCACTGGCAATTCGACCGTGGCCGGCGATATCGGCGGTGCGGTCACGGTGAACGCCGGCACGCTGACGGTGGACGGCGTCTCGGAGTTCCAGTCGAGCCTCGACGTGAACGCCGGCAGCCTCGTCGTAAGCGCCGACCTCGGCGTGACCGGCGCCGCCGAAGCGTCTGGCGGCGATGTCACCGTCGACGCGGGCGCGACGCTGACCACCGCGACCCTGACCATGTCGGGCGACGGCGCGCTGACGCTGAACGGCGATCTCGACGGCGATCTGAACATCACCGACACCAACAACACGGTTGCGGTCACGCATGCGCTGAACACCCCGGGCGGGGTGACGGGCACCGTGACGCAGAACAACGCCAATTCCACGATCACCACGGGCGACGCGGGCAACACCCAGTTCGGCACGCTGGTCAACACGCTGGGCACCGTGACGGTGAACACGGGCACGCTGCAACTGAACAACGCGTCGTCCAACGCCGGCACGATGAACGTGAATTCCGGTACGGCGGTGATCCTGAACACGGCCGACTTCACCAACACCGGCACGTTCGACCTGAACGGACAGATGGGCAACGTCTCGCTGGCCGACACCTTTACCAACGACGGCGGCGTCGTCACCCTGGCCAACAACCTCGCGGCGCAATACGTCCAGACCGGCGCCGGGGCGCAGACCACCATCGACGGCAACACGCTGGTCGGCACCGGCACCACCGGCGCGACCATGGCGATCAACGCTGGCGCGCTGACAATCGATGCAGGGCAAACGCTGACCTACGGTGCGCTGACCCTGGCCGATGGCGCGACGATGACGGTGAACGGCAGCATGGCCGCCTTGACCGACACCACGACCAACATCAACGGTGCGGCGACGTACAACGACGGCTCGGCGCTGAACGACAACGGGTCGATCAACATCGGGGCGACCGGCAGCGTGACGTTCAACACCGGCGGCACGGGCATCGTGTTCGACGCCGACCAGGACAACAACGCGGTCGGCACGATCACCAGCGACGGCGCGATCACGGTGAACGGCACCGGCAACGTCAGCTTCGGCACCGACGGCGACGACAACTTCACCAACCAGGGGTCCGCCACGGTGGCGCTGCTGAACACGTCGTCCGTCTCCGACATCGACGTGCTGACCAACAGCTCGACGGCGAACGGCGCGACGGCGGGCACGACGGCGATCTTCCTGGCCAGCGGCACCTCGCTGGGCTTCACCACGCTGGATTCCTCGGCGGGGACGATCGTGTCCGCGGGGACGCTGGACGGTGACGTGAACCTGACCGGCACCGCCGGGCTGGACCTGAACGACGGCACGATCACCGGGACGCTGGACAACCAGTCGGGCACGGCGATCACTCTCGACGGCACCATCACCGGCGCCTTCACCCAGCAGGGCGCGGGCACGCAGACCACGGTCGACGGCACCTCCAGCTTCGGCAGCACGGTGGATGTCGACAGCGGCACCCTGACGGTCGACGCCGACACCACGGTGACCGGCGCGACCACCGTCGACGACGCGACGCTGACCGTCAACGCCGGCGACACGCTCACCGCCACCGGCAACGTGCTGGCCGGCGGATCGGGCGGCGCGGGCACGGTGGTCGTGGACGGCACCATCGACGGCGACGTGACGGCGCAGAACACCGCGACCGTGACGGTCAACGGCTCCGTCGACGGCAACCTCCAGACCCAGAACACCGCCTCCTTCGACATCAACGGCACCTCGGGCGCGGCCCCGGCAGAGGTCACCGGCAACGTCACCCAGGCGGGCACCAGCGCGCTCAACACCCTGGCGGGCGACATCGCGGGCTTCCTGCAGCAGACCGGCGCGGGCACGATCACCGTCGACGGAGACGCGATCGTCACCGGCCTGGTGAACATCGACGCGGGCACGCTGACGGTCGCGGGCGGCGCGACGCTGGACGCCACCGGCGCCGGTGTCGACGTGGCCGCGGGCGCCTTCGGCAACGTCAACGCCACCGGCGAGATCGACGGGTCCACCACCAACGCCGGCACCTTCCAGAACGACGGCACGATGGACGGGGTGACCAACTCCGGCGGGTTCACCAACACCGGCACCACCGCAGGCGTGACCAACTCCGGCACCTTCACCAACAACGGCGGCACCGGCACGGTCGGCAACTCCGGCACGTTCGACAACAACGGCTCGACGCTGGCCTTCAGCAACACCGGCACGCTGACGACCTCCGGCACGATCACCGGCGATCTCGACCAGACGGCGGGATCGACCACCGCGGACGGCAACGCCACGGTGACCGGCGAGCTGGACATCGACGGCGGCACGCTGACCGTCGATCCCGGCATCGTCCTGAGCGCGGGCAGCGCCGACATCGAGGACGCCGGCGGCGTCACGGTGGGCGCGGGCTCCACCCTGCAGACCACCACCGGGACCCTCGCCAACGACGACCAGATCGCGGTGGGTGCAGGCGGCAACCTGATCGCGGCCACCACCCTGACCAACGAGTCGAACGGCACCATCACCTTTGCCAACGGCGGCACGCTGAGCGCCGGCGGCGCGGGTCAGGGCACGATCACCAACGAAGGCCAGATCGTCGTCAACGCCGGCACCGTGACGGCCACCGGCAACGACAACTTCGTCGCCAGCGGCATGGGCACGGGCCTGCAGATCCTCGGAGGCCACCTCGACCTCGGCACCGGCACGGTGACCGACACCGGCACCGGCACGCTGACCGCGGTCACGCTCACCGCCGATGCCAGCGGCGGCGCGATGCTGACCACCGGCGGCGTGACCTTCGACGAGGCCGAGATCGAGCTGAACGCCAACGCCTCCGGCGACGCGACGGTGACCGGCCCGGTGACCGTGGGCGGCACCGGCTTCTTCGACCTCAACAGCGCGGGCGGCAGCACCGCGACGATCACCGGAGACGTGATCCAGCAGGCGGGCAGCACCGCGACCTCGACGCTGGCGGGCACCCTCGGCGGCATCCTCGACATCAACGGCGGCACCGTGACGGTGGACGGCACGGGCGGGGGCGGCACATCGGTCGTGACCGGCGCGCTGACCGTGGACGGCGGCACGCTGAACGTGAACGCCAACACCGACGCCGCCGCGGGCACCACCGTGGGCGCGACAGGCACGGTCAGCAACACCGCCACCTTCGCCACCAACGTCACCAACGCCGGCGGCTTTACCAACGACGGCACCGTCAGTGGCGGCGTGGGCAACTCCGGCACCCTCGACAACAACGGCACGGTCACCGGCAACGTCACCAACACCGGCACGCTGACCGACTCCGGCAGCATCGGCGGCAGCCTCACCCAGACGGCGGGGTCGACCACCGTGGACGGCAACGCCACCGTGACGGGCCTGTTCGACATGAACGGCGGCACGCTGGCCATCGACCCCGGCTTCACCTTCGCGGTCGGCAGCGCCGACATCGAGGATGCCGGCGGCGTCACCCTGGGGGCGGGTTCCACCCTGCAAACCACCAGCGGCGCCCTCGACAACGACGACCAGGTGGCAATCGGCAACGGCGGCACGCTGCTCTCCTTCGCGGCGCTGAGCAACGAGACGAACGGCGTGATGGACTTCCTCGGCGCCACCGGCGCGCTGACCGCCGGGGCCGGGTCGGACATCACCAACACCGGGCGGTTCAACATCAACTCCGCCGTGGGCCAGACCGTGACGCTGACCACCAGCGGCGCGGGCACGTTCACCAACACCGGCCTGATCGACATGGTCGACGGCGAGACCGCCGACCGCCTGGTGATCAATGGCGATGCGGTGCTGAACGGCATCATCGGCATGGACGTCAACGTCTCCGGCGCGCTGGTGGGCACCTCGCCCGCCGACACCGCCGACCAGGTCAACGTGACGGGCACCGCCTCGGGCGCGCCGACGCTGGCCTTCTCCAACGTCAACGGCGTGTTCTCCAACGTCGCGGTCCCGATCGACCTGATCACCGCGGCCAACACCGGCGGCGTCTCGGCCACCCAGACCGGCCTGCCGACCAACGGCGCCTTCATCTACAACCTGCAGAACACCGGCACCGCGGTGCAGCTGACCGCCACCCCCAACCTCGCCTTCGGCGGCGTGGCCTCCGGCGTGGCGGCCACCCAGAGCCTGATCTCCACCGTGGTCAACCGGCCGTCCTCGGCGCTGGTGACCCCGCTGGTGGCCCCGGGCGACGACCCCTGCGCCATTGGCTCCTGGAGCCGGATCACCGGCGGGAAGGCCTCGGCCGGCCTGTCGACCTCGGCCGCGAGCCTGCCCGGCTCGCTGTCCAACCAGATCGACCTGCGTTACCGCGGCATTCAGGTGGGCCTCGACCGGTCCTGCTCGGGCGGCTACTACAACGGCTGGGACCTGGCCTACGGCGCGATGCTCGGCACCAACGGCGGCGACACCTCCCTGCCGGTCAACTTCGGCGGCACGGTCACCACGCTCAGCACCGAGTTCGACCAGACCTTCGGCGGCTTCTACCTGAGCGCCGCCAAGGGCCAGTGGTTCGGCGACCTGTCGATCCGCGCCGACAAGACCACCTACTCGATCCAGGAGAGCAACAGCTTCGCCAACGGCGGTCTGGGCATCAACACCCAGGACTTCGACAGCCGCGGCAAGACCGTCTCCGGCTCGCTCAGCTACTCGCATACCCTGAACGAACAGCTCGGCCTGCGCCTCGTGCCCACCGCCGGCTTCTCGTTCAGCCACATCGAGAGCGACAGCATCGCCATCGAGAACGATCCCTCCACCGCCGCCGACAACGCGACCCTGCAGATCGGCGACATCGACCAGAGGATCGGCTACCTCGGCGCAACCCTGGCACGGACCCAGGTCGCGGAAAGCGGCACGGCGGCGACCACCTACTTCGTCACCGGAACCTACTTCAACGACTTCGGAGACGACCTCGAAAGCACCTTCACCGTCGACAGCAACGGATCCTCGCAGGTGCTTACGTCCGAGACCCTCGGCGGCTTCGGAGAACTCAGCTTCGGCTTCAACTACACCGCAATCCTCGACGCAGGATCCGCCGTCCCGGCAAGACAGGTCGACGCTTCCCTGCGCGCAGACACAAGGTTCTCCGACAATCTCGACTCTTGGGGATTGACCGCTCAGGTCAGACTGCAGTTCT
>NZ_CP155733.1 GCF_039724765.1 Sagittula stellata E-37
CTTGGCCGGGGACGGGACCATCGTCAGCGGACGCCAGTGGATGGGCGAAACCATCGGTTACGTCGATACGCAACTGCTCCGCTACTGACGCCAAAGCTGATTTTGGAAAGCCTCACTTTCCTTCCACAAAATCGGTTACTGGAAGCACCAATGCTGATCTTTGATTATTCAAAGTGACGCGGCTACACAGCTTTTGTTCAATGTGCATCTTACTACTTACTACCCCGTGTGTGAAGTGTCGAAGATCTGTGTGTGAAGTGTCGTTTTTAGGTTGGCGTGTGTGAAGTGTCGTTTTATGCTCGTGAAAATGGCATAGAAGTATTTTCGGAGGGCTTCTCTTGGCCGATCACTACCCGCTGCTGCCCGACCGGCACCCCCAAGGCGACTTTTTCGTCTGCGACATCCTCGATGCTGCACCAAAAGGCGACGTGGGCTCGATGGAGCATCCGATCTTCTCCCTGTCGACGAAACCCGACACTCGCCCCCGGCGCTACGAGCACAACAATATTACCATCGAGATCAAGCCTTCGGTCGACGGGCTGGCCACGGTGCATGACCGGGACGTGCTAATCTACTGCATCTCCTCGCTCATCAAGGGAATGAACGAGGGAAAGGAGCCTCAGCAGGTGATCCGCTTCCAGGCCGCCGATCTACTGAAGGCCACCAACCGGATGACCACTGGGCGGGGATACGCGCTGCTGAAGGCGGCGATGGAGCGGCTGGCGGGTACGCGGATTTCGACCAACATCACCACCGGCGGGCAAGAAATCTTTGAGACCTTCGGCCTGATTGAACGCGCCCGCATCGTCCGCGAGACCCGCGACGGCCGGATGCAGGAGGTGGAGGTCAAGCTCAGCGACTGGGTGTTCAACGCGATTCGTGCTCAAGAGGTGCTTACCTTGAGTCGCGAGTACTTCAGATTGCGCAAGCCGTTGGAGCGCCGGGTCTACGAATTGGCCCGCAAACACTGCGGTCGGCAGAAGGAATGGCGGGTCTCCATGGGGGTGCTGCAGAAGAAGTGTGGCTCAGGATCGACGTTGCGCGAATTCCGCCGCCTGGTGGCGGCGATCGCCAAGGAAGACTCTGAATACAACCACATGCCCGATTACCGCATCCGCATCGACGAGCAGCGCGACCACCTCGTGGCGACCTCGCGTGGCACGGTCGGCGGCGGTGAGGTCAACATCCCGCCACTCGATCCGGAAGTCTACGATATGGCCCGCTCCGCTGCCCCTGGCTGGGATGTGCGCATGATCGAGGCGGAGTGGCGCGATTGGGCGAGCGAGGTGCCGAGAAACCCGGAAATGGCCTTCCTCGGCTTCTGCAAAAAGTGGTTCCAACGACGTGGAAGACCTTAAAATATTAAGATTCGAGCTGAAGCAGAAGTTAGAGCTTCACGATGTGCAGATGTGACGCGCTTGGTCCGGCATGTACAATATTTTCGTCGGCTGTTCGTTGGGAGAGGGCGTATTCTTCGACTTTATTGGTGTCTTTAAGAAATTCGTCCTGTGCTTGAAGCACTGCAGCTGCCAAGTTAGGCAATCCGTTGGCAACGGCATACATTGATAAGTCCATAAGGACTTCATTTACCCAAGTATGTCCCATCGGCTCTCTCCGAAGTCTAATGGCGTTCAACGTTCGGAAAGTGCACTGACTATGGTTAAAGGTTTTTAAACGGAGCGTACTTTGCGTAGTTTAGCTGGCCGTTAACTGTCGAATGCCACCTGAAGTGGGCCTCCACATGGGTAATCTTGCCGATCAGATCGCAGGGAGAGGAGATGGTCGGGAAGCCGAAAGGCATCGTTTCGAAGCGGCGACAGTCGCTTGGCGTGTCGAAGCGCTGCGACTGACTGAGGAGAAGCCCCAGTTTCTCGGACAGATTTGCGGCGTTGCTAAGATTTCTTGGCGATCACGTCGCCGCCTTGAGGCGGGGTCCTGATAAGCCTCGACCGGCCTTCTGCCTCCGAGTGCCGAATGCGGGTGCCCGGCGTTATAGGAGGTCATCCATTTACCGATGCCTGCCCGGGCCGCGGACCGCAAGCACCTGGCGGAGACTGTGGTCAGGCCGCGCGGGGTTGCTGTGTTGGTGGCCAGTTCCATGGCAACAGATCCGGCAAGCGGGATGTCGTTGCGCTGGGTAGTCTGGCTTGTGGGTCGATGTCGTGCATCTTGGCGTGACGATCAGGGAATACATGAAGGCAGCGCAGTCGATACCGTGTTCTATCCCGCAAAGATCCATATCCTCGGTCAAACGCCACGCCGCGCTGGCCCGTTCGGCGGCGTTGTTCGTGAGGCTGATGCGCCCGTCCGCGAGGAACCGTGTAAAGGCGGGCCAGTGGGCTGACGACAGAAGGTAGTTGATCGCCTTGGCGACCCGCATGGCGGCGAAATCTTCTGCTTATGCGGGCGCAAGGGTGATCTGGTGAAATTGATCTGGCATGTCGCTCTACATGAAGCGGCTCGAAGCGGGGAAATTCATCTGGCCGACGAGCGGATCTGGCGAGGCTGTCCAGTTTGGCTATCTTCTGGAAGGCATCGACTGGCGCAACCCGCGCTGGACGCAAAGGCCAGGAAAGGCAGGGCAAAACCCTGCCATGACGTGATTTCCTTTGTCTGTGGAGGCGGCATGATAGTCTCATACCATGACCGGTGCCTCCGACGAGCTCGCGCTGCTGCGCCGCGACAAGTACGGCTTTAGCGCGGAACGCACAGCCCGGCTGATCGACCAGCTGGAATTGCAGCTCGAGGAACTGGTGTGGCCAGCGCCGCCGAGGACACGGCCGGATTAGGACAGGCGGCAGAGCAGACGAGACGACGAAGGTGGCGGGATTCGAGCGGCGGAAGCCCGTGAGGAAGCCGTTTCCGGACCACTTGCCGCGGGAACGGGTGGTGCTCGAAGACTGTCCTGGCCGCTGGAAGCCTGCATGGGGATGACACGACAGTGCCGCTGCTGGCCCGCGGCGGGACGAAGACCGCGCGGCTCTGGACCTATGTCCGCGATGACCGCCCCATTCTCCGGAGCCGCCCCGCTGGCGGTCGTCTTCAAGCTCTGCCGCGACCGGAGCGGGGAACATCCCTCTGCGCATATCAAAGGGGCCGGGCATCCTGCAGGCAGATGCCTATGCCGGATACAACCAGCTCTATCAGGGAGATCGCAAGCCGGGTCCCGTTCTGCCCGCACAATGTTGGGCACATGGCCGCCGCAAGTTTTTCGAGCTTGCGGCTGTCGAGGGCAACATCCACAAGGGCAAGCCGCCCGGGGACATCTCGCCGATCGCCTTCGAGGCGGTGAAGCCGATCGACAGGCTGTTCGGGATCGAGCGCGGGATCAGCGGTCTCGATGCTGCCGCCGTCTGGAGACGCGACAGCGCCTGTCGGTGCTGCTGGTCGGGGAACTGGAAGCCTGGCTGCGCGCCGAGCATGCACAGCTTTCAAAGCATGCCAAGGTCCCGCCCCAACCCAAGCTGCACCTTGGTCGCCAGCGAGTTCATCCCGCAGCGCATGTCGGTGACGCCGCCTGCGATCCGGATCTTCACTCCGACCGGAAACGCGATCATCGGTTGTCCACCAAGGAAAGAAGGCGGGCCAGCGCCTCCGGGCACACATTGGCCGGAACCGCAACGTAGCGCCCGTTACTCAAGGTGATTTCCACCGGGGCTTCCGGCTTCGGCGGCACAGTACAGGTGCTGGGGAAGCAGTGCCCTGCGGATCGGGCAATCGTCAGCGGGTGAAGGCGGGCGAGCCTGGGCCGCCGAGTTCACCGCTCTGGTACTGCCGCCGCCAGACGGTCAGTGGCGCCCACTTGGCGATGGCAACGCAAGCGGTCCTCGACGATGCGGACCTTGTTCGCGCCGTCCCAATGCCGTCGGCGAACGCCGTCCGCCGCTGGCAGATCTGAATCCTGTTCCGCCATGGTCGTCGAGGCAGGAGTTCTTCAGCCGCCTGTTAAAGGTGGTCAGTTCTGGATGGAAATCCCGGGTTGGCTCTGGGTAGAAATCAACGTCGGTGCTTAGCTAGCTGCGCATCTTCTGCGGAATCCAGGGCTGTCGGCATGCTACGTTCCCGCAAACTTTTCCTGACGTTTTTTCCACTCAACTGACCTCCACCGCAATAAGCTCAAAAGATCAGAGATCGCTAGTTCACCGTGTTTTCCAACGAACTATGGCGTTGCGCTGAGGAGCGTTAAACGAGCGCGCCACTAATACCTTCTTCTCCTCCTCTCCTCTTCCCCCTCCCAGACACGGCCTTCCTTAGAGCTTTCAGGATTCGCAGAACTTCCGGCCCGTCTCCTTCATCTTACGGGCGATCCTTTCATTCAGCTTATCGTAAGCGACCATCCTTCCCCGAGGGCCGAGCGGGGACATGCGATCATCCGTCAGAGCTTTCGCGCGTTGATGCAGATCCAGACCGAAGGCGCCGGTTCTTCTGAAAATCGCAAGTTCAGTTGAGCAGACACTTCCGCTGTCATCGACAGCGAAGGTCGGAAGGACGAAGTTGAACAGTATGGTTCGAAGCGCTTCCCACTTGAATCTTCCGATGCAGGAGATCGTGTCCAGACCCAGAGCCTGCGGAATGGTCTCTGATCCTGACATCCCGTCCAGGGTGACCTCAATGCGAGAGCAGCACTCTTCCGGAGAAAGCGCTACATGCGTTTTTTCTTCGTC
This sequence comes from Sagittula stellata E-37, assembly GCF_039724765.1. Classification (NCBI taxonomy): domain Bacteria; kingdom Pseudomonadati; phylum Pseudomonadota; class Alphaproteobacteria; order Rhodobacterales; family Roseobacteraceae; genus Sagittula; species Sagittula stellata. The sequence goes on from NZ_CP155733.1 coordinate 4,665, forward strand.
GTTCTTCATGCGATCCTTGATCTTGTCGTAGATCTTGTATCGCATCTCGCGCTCTACGGCGCCGACATAGACGGTGGAATCGATTGGCATCTGAAAATGGCTTTCAAGGCATAAAGCCGTATTCAAGCTCGAGAACAGAATTTTCGGCGCGAGCTTTTGACCGGCTCCGAGGCGAAGTAGGCGCGATGTCTCATTGTAGCATCTCAAAAGATCTCTTGTCGTGGCGAAATCGCCGGTCGTGAACAAGGCCTCCAGCATGAAGTGCTTGCGCAAGAGATCCGTCATCTGAACTCGCCGCAAGACGAGTTCAGCTTCATCCTGCACCTTGCTGACCCTAGGGAAGGCGTCTAACGCCAGCTCGAAACCCAGAAAACGGTGTTCAGGGAGCGCGCCATGAGTTCCTTCCAGTCCATACCTCTCTACGAGCAGGGCGAGCGCGGCCGCTACTCGTCGGTAATTGGGGTCGAATATCTGCAAGGTGAGTTCTCGGGAAGATGCCCCTCCCCCGTCTCCGGCCCTGACGTAAATCCCGCCACTCATCTGCTCGGAGAGAGCGTTCTTGATTGATCTGGCCACGTTCATGGGAAGATGAGGCTGCGGCAGGTTTACACCAACCTTGATCCAGTCAAATTTCGTCTCGAACTTGTAGCGCGAAAAATCGATGCACGGCGTTGCCTTCAGGCGTGCATTGGTTACTGCCTGCCCCGACTTGTGACTTTCCAAGCCATAGCGCAGTTCGCTGTCCGGTTTCAGGTTCGCGTATCTGTCGAGATCATGAGTTGCGAAGATGGAGGTCGCAAAGTTGTTCTGCACGGCGCTTCTTGCTCTTGTTGTTATGCGGCAGAGCTATGAACTGGCCGGAACCGTCGCAAGGCTATCAAGATGAGGCAGCGGAGATTCGGTGCTGGCTTCCGCGTCAAGTGCTACTATCGACACGAAAATAATAGCCCCCATCAAAAGTCATGTTGAGGGATCGCTGGTCTCCCTCGGAACGGTAAGAAGGCACTTGATCGATCACGTCAATGGAAGCGTTCATCTACTCGACAGCTGTTGTCTGCTTTCGGGAGCAGAGAACCGGCGTCCGTATCAGGAATCCTCTGCAAGCTCCCAGCATGAGCGTTTTGGTCGTATCCACCGCACGCTCCAGAGATGCGTCTGAGCCCCCTGAAAAAGCGGAGGAGAGGACATTCTTGGTACATCCGGGCCCAACCCCCCTCAAAACAACTCATGGCTCTCAGGGACGATTTTGCGCGGGGCGGGACGACGAGCGGATATGCTCCGCTCGCTATAAGGATCCTTTCTATTAAAGGTCAGTGTCACCGGCGTCAGCAAGGTGCCGATCATGCATCATGAGCAACCGCTCCAGCATCTGTCCTTGCGTCCTTCGTTCCGCAGAACAGAGCGCCTTGAAGCGTTCGCAAACCTCCATCGGGGCACGAATGTTGACGCTGCCTTCGACTGCCGAGTGTCCAGGCAAATCCCGAACTCGCGGCTTGCCTGATCCGAACTCCTCCAGCGACAGTTCAAGCAATTCGTAGGCGTTTGCCCCTGTTGCAGCTGCAAAATCGGCAATACGGTCTAGCGGAAGCCGGATCGCGCCAACGCGGAGCATCTTGACGATGTTGGGCCTGGAGTAGTTCATCGCAACGGAAATTTCTTCGTCGCTCTTACCACTTTGCTGGATCGCCAGGTCGATGAAGTTGGCGGTCATACCTTCAGTCATATCATGTCTTCCCTTGTCTGCAGTGATGACTAGGGAGTTGATACGCGGGCTTGCTCGGCCCGTGTTTTTGGGGGTTCTGACAGGAAGTCCTAGACGGTTCGCGACATAGGTAAGGAACCACTTCGGGTCCGCGCCATAGGTTCGAAGCCGATCCTTGGAGTGAAGCGACTTCCTGATCCGCCTCCCCTACCCTTGCGTCCACGTCGAATGCGGGCCAAGCACTCCTTAAGGAGGCCCGGCCATGCGCATCTTCATCACCGGCACCGCCGGTTTCATCGGCTACCACCTCGCCCGGCTCCTGCTGGACGAGGGCCACGTGGTGGCGGGCTTCGACGGCATGACGGACTACTACGACGTCACGTTGAAGCAGCGTCGCCATGCCATGCTGCTGCAGTCCCCCGGCTTCTCCGCCACCGAGGCCATGCTGGAGGACCAAGGCGCGCTGGACGCCGCCATAGACGCCTTCGGCCCGGAGGTGGTGGTGCATCTCGCGGGGCAGGCCGGGGTGCGCTATTCGCTCGAAAACCCGCGCGCCTACGTCGATGCCAACGTCACCGGCACCTTCAACGTGATGGAGGGCGCGCTGCGCCACCGGGTGGGACACCTGATGATGGCCTCGACCTCCTCTGTCTACGGCGCCAACACGCAGATGCCCTTTGCCGAGACCGACAAGGCCGACACGCCGATGACGATCTACGCCGCCACCAAGAAGGCGACGGAGGCGATGGGCCACGCCTATGCCCACCTGCACGGTCTGCCGACCACCATGTTCCGCTTCTTCACTGTCTACGGGCCCTGGGGACGGCCGGACATGGCGCTCTTCAAGTTCGTGAAGGCGACGCTGGAGGGCCAGCCGATCGACGTCTACAACCACGGCGACATGTTCCGCGACTTCACCTACGTCGAGGATCTGGTGCGGGCCATCCGGCTGCTGATGACGGAGGCGGTGCCGGAGCGCCCGGAGGACGGCGTGGTGCCGGAGGGCGACAGCCTCAGCCCCGTGGCCCCCTACCGGGTGGTGAACATCGGCAATTCCCGGTCGGAGCGGCTGACGGATTTCATCGCGGCCATCGAGGACGCGCTGGGGATGACCGCCACGCGCAACATGATGGACATGCAGCCCGGCGACGTGCCCGCCACATGGGCGGATGCGGGGCTGCTGGAGCGGCTGACCGGCTACCGTCCGGAAACCGACATGCGCGAGGGCGTGAAGCGCTTCGTCGACTGGTATCGCGACTACTACCGTGCCTGAGACTGGCTGACGCCACCCCGCCCCACCGGACGGCTTCAACAGGCCGCCAACAGGCCACCACCGGCGGCGGTCCGGCGGAACCCCCTGCCCCCCTGCCCCGTTGGCCTAGCTGACCAAGGGGGCATTCATGACGGACTTGACGTGTGACGTGGCGGTGATCGGCGCCGGAACGGCGGGGCTTGCGGCAGAGCGCAGCGCCCGCAGGCAGGGTGCGCGGACGCTGCTGATCGATCCGGCCTTCAACGGCACCACCTGCGCGACGGTAGGCTGCATGCCTTCGAAACTGCTGATCGCGGCGGCCCGCGCGGCGCACCGGGCGCGCAACGCCGGGCTGTTCGGCGTGCACACGGAGGGCGTCCGGGTCGACGGGCCGGCGGTCATGGCACGGCTGCGCGCCGAGCGGGACCGCTTTGCCGCCTCGGTGCGCGATGGCTTCGACGACCTGCCCGAGGGCACGCGGGTGAAGGCACGGGCGCGCTTCACCGGCCCCGCCACGCTGGAACTGGACGACGGACGCCGGGTGGAGGCCCGCGCGGTGGTGATCGCCACCGGCTCCTCCCCCATGGTTCCCGAACCTTATCAGGCGCTTGGCGACGCGGTGCTGACCAACGAGACGGTTTTCGAGCTGCCCGACCTGCCGCGCCGGCTGGCGGTGATCGGCGGCGGCGTGATCGGGCTGGAACTGGCGCAGGCCATGGCCCGGCTGGGGGTCGCCGTGGCGCTTTTCGACATGGAGGAGCGGCTGGCCGGCGTGCGCGACGACGCGGTGCACGCCGCGCTGAAGGACGCCATGGCCAGCGAGATGGACCTGCACCTTGGCGTGACGCCGGAGCCCCGGGCCGAGGACGGTGGGGTGCGCATCGACTGGGACGGAAAGTCGGCCTGGTTCGAGCGGGTGCTGGTCGCCACCGGGCGGCCGCCGAACGTGAAAGGCCTGGACCTGGAGGCCGCGGGGCTGGAGCTCCACGATCACGGAATGCCGCAAGTGGATGAAAGCACGCTACAATGTGGCGATGCTCCGATTTTTATGGCGGGTGACGTGAACGGTCTGCGCCCGGTGCTGCACGAGGCCTCGGACGAGGGCGCGATCGCCGGGCGCAACGCGGTGGCCTTTCCCGGCACGCAACGCTCGGCGCGCAAGGTGGCCTTCACCATTACCTACACGGAGCCGCCGCTGGTCTCGGTGGGCGACGCCCCGGGCGAGATCGTCGGCCAAGCCGATTACACCAATCAGGGGCGCGCCAGCGTGGACGGGGAAAACACAGGTCTTGCAAAGCTTTACGCGGACCGGGAGGGGCGGATTTGCGGCGCGGACCTGTTCTGTCCCGGCGCCGATCACCTGGGCCATCTGCTGGCCTGGTCGATGGCCACCGGCGCCACGGCGGGCGACCTGCTGGACCAGCCCTTCTACCATCCGACGCTGGAGGAAGGTCTGAGATCCGCTCTGCGCGACATCTGCAAGGCGGTGCCCCTGCCCTCGCCCGCCGACCGTGATCCGGGCAATCCGCCCGGGGTATGACGGCGCCGGGCAGTCATTAATCGGGGCCCATGAAGCCCGGGATTACCGCTTTAATGCGGCCCGCGGCGCAGGATCCGGGTGCACCCCTGCCCCGGCTTAAGGCCTGCACATTGATAAACGTTTTTCGCAGCTTGAGATGGGGCTTCGGTCGTTATGAGGCTTTCCGACGCGCCGTTAACCTTTGATCCGGTGTAAGGCGCATGACAATGCGTTGGAGAGATTAAGAGGCTGCTCGCTCAGGTAGGGTAGGGTACCCTACCGTATTATAGCCGCGCTCAAATACCTGATTGGATCGGCTTCTCAAGCGCCAGCCCACGCCGTCCGCCCACTGCTGTCTTCCAACAATGCGGGGCAGGGGAGGGGTGAACTACCATGCGATACCTGCTGGTTCCTTCTCTTGTCGGGCGCCCCGGTCACATCTGGATACCATTAGATACCAGAGGGTTTCTCATGATACTAAACTCTATGGTATAGTGGGGTAGGAAGTGATACTTTTGGGTATATAAAGGTTCCCCTTAGTAGGGTAGCCTAACCTATGCTAGAATGATCAAATGGCCCGGAGAGGGCGCCCGTGGAAACGCGGATATTAGAGGCCCGCCAAGGCGGGAGAGCAGCAACACCGGGTCCGCGCGTATGCGGCCCGACACATGACAGGAAACCACCCATGCCGGTGATTGCATTCGCCAATTCCAAGGGCGGCAGCGGGAAGACGACTAGCGCGCTTCTCTTGGCTCAAGCCCTTGCCGCCCATCGTCCGACAACCCTGATCGACGCTGACCCCAGGCACCCGATCACCACTTGGGCCGAGAAACCCGGCCGCCCCGACACGCTGAGCGTCGTCACCAACGAGAGCGAGAAGACCATCCTCGACGAGATCGAGGAGGCCGCCGCCCGCGACCCCTTTGTCATCATCGATCTCGAAGGCACCGCCTCGCGCCTGATGAGCTATGCGATCTCGCAGTCGGATCTCGTGATCATCCCGATGAAGGAGCAGCAGCAAGACGCTTTGGCTGCGCTCGACGTGATCCAGGAGATCCACCGCGATATGAAGGCGACGCGGCGCAAAATCCCCTACTCTGTGCTGTTCACCCAAAGCCGAGCGGCTGTGAAGTCACGCACCGCACGGCACATCGCGACGCAGTTCCGCGGCAATACCCATATCGACTGCTTCGAGACCGAGATCCATGACCGTGACGCCTTCGCGGCGATGTTCTCAATGGGCGGTACGGTGGCCGGCATGTCGCCGAAGTTCGTCAACGGGCTCGACAAGGCCACAGAGAACATCGAGGCTTTCCGTGCGGAAGTCATCGCACGGCTGCGTTCCATCCGCGAAGCGGCCGAAAAGGGCAGGGCGGCATGACCAGCGGAACAACGGAAGGTACCCGCGAGGCGCTGGCGATGCCCAGCTTCGACGATCTGGACGATTTCACGCCCCGCGGCGGGAGCCGAAAAAGTCAGGAAAGCCGCGAGGCCACCGGACAGGCGGAATTGCAGAATCCGGCAGGGCAGGGGAGCGCGATAACGGAAACCGCCGCGGGTGAGGCTCTGCGTCAGAAATCTCGCAGGGCGGATGCCACAGCCGAGGTGCGTCACGTACCCTCCGCCGCTGAAACGCGTAGGGCGATCGACGCGGTATCGCGTTTCCCGTCACGCGAGGCCGCGACCGACGGGCAGCTAAACCTGAAGGGGCCTCGCCACGTGCTCGATCGGTTCCGAGCGATGTGCAAAGCGGACCGCCGCGCCTACTATGACATGCTAGAAATCCTGATGGATAGTTTTGAGGGCAAGTCAGGCTGAGAACTCGCCGACGCCAGCCCGCGAGTCTTGAGAGGTAAAAGCGGACATAATGGTATTGGTCCCTCGGCAGACCCCGCCGGGGCGCCCCGTTACGTTCCGTAGTAGCTGGAATTTCGGTAGGCGTATGAACCATAGCTGTCCGCGTAGCCGTAGCGCTCCATACCTTTTGGATCGATCTTAGTAAGGATAAGCCCGGTAACGGGGACGTTTACCGTGTCCAGCATTTGAAGGCCTTCGCGCACTTGCTTGCGGCTCGTACTGTCCCATGCGACGGCATAGAGCGTCGCATCCACCTGCTGGCCGACGATCCGGGCGTCTGCGGCGACCAAGACGGGCGGCGTATCCAAGATCACGAAGTCATAATGTTTGCGCAGCTCTTGGAGGAAGGAGGAAAACGCTTCTGAAGAGAACGTGTCGGCGGCATTCACCTTGCTGCGTTCGCCCAGCAGAACATCTGCGCCGAGCCGGCTGTCGTGGAAGATCACCTCATTGAGGGGCTTGCTGCCGGACAGGGCCGTCAGGAGGCCGGCCGTCGACCGCGACACGTCGAAATACTGCGATAGTGTCTGGCGGCGGATGTCGCATTCCATCAGCAAGACCCGCTTGCCCAAGCCGACGAGGTTCTGGGCAAGACTGATCGAGTTGGTGGTCTTGCCTTCTCCTGGAATGGAGGATGTGACCATGATGATCTGCGGCTGCCGGTCGAGGTCGCACATCAGCAGAGAGGTGCGGAGGTTGCGGACGGCCTCTGCGGTCATCGAGGTTGGGTTCTCGTACAGGTAGGGGATCAGGCTGTTCCGCTGCAATTGCGGCATCACCGGAATCTGACCCAGTACCGGAAGGTTTGTCACTTCTTCAAGCTCGCTGGACGACCGTACGTGTCGTGTCGTGAACTGCCTGACGAACAGGAAGGCGGCGCCCAGGCAGAAACCGATGAGGCCGCCCAGCAGAACAATCCGGCCTTTCAGCGGCTCGGTGTAGACTCCGGGTGTGGCTGCGGACAGAATGCGGCTGTCCGCCTGCTGCATTCCACGCTGTACGGAGGTCTCCTTGAGACGGGTCAAGAAGGTTTCGTAAAGGGTGCGGGAGGCTTGGATGTCGCGTTCGGCCTGCTGCACCTCCTGAAGGCTAACGGTCTGCGTGTCGAGCGTCTCTTCAAGGTCCGCGATGCCATTCTGGAGCGTCTGTTCTTGGGTCTCCAATCGTAGCAGTTGCTGACGCGCATCGCTCAGCCGCTCGGCGACACGTTCCTCCAGAAGACCCTGCGCGCCGTTATCTCCATTGACCACCTGTCGTGCGAGGCGCTGGATGACCGGATCATCGGAGGAAAGCCATTCGCGGGCCTGCTCTATCTCCGGCAGAAGTCGGATGCGAGCTATATCGGAAATCAGTGCCTCGGTTTCCTGCGAGCGATTGCGGGCGGTGATCAGTTTCGAACGGAGATCCTGCACCTGTACATTGAGTGCGAACAACCCTTCCGGAGAAGACACTGTGGAGACGCTGCGAAGCGCTTTGAGCTCGCTTTCTTTTGCATCGAGTTCCTGCTCAAGCTCGACGAGGCGCTGCGAGAGCCATGTAGTCGCATTTTCCGTCGCTTGGTATTTGACCTCGATCTGGTCGCGTATGTAGAGTTCGGCCAGCGTATTTGCCATTTGCTGCGACTTCCTTCGGTCGGTCGTCGTCACCGAAATGTTCATGACGTAAGTGTAGCGCAGGCTGTTCGGGTTTATGACGCTCCGAACCGATGACACGACGGAATCGAAGCGGTTGGAGGGGCTCTGGGCGGACACGGCACCGGGCGTTGCCGACGCTTCGGGTGCCTCGTGTCCTGGGATCACGGTTGCAAGGAAATCCCTGAATTTGAGGGTGATGCGGCGCAGAGAAAATCGCGGCGGGGGGCGGAGGGCGGAATTGAATTCCGGATCATTCATTAGATCCAGTTCATTGACAAGCTTGCCGATAAGGGATCTCGAACGGATGACTTCGAGCTGGGTATTGATGGACGTGGTGTCCTTTGATACTCCAGAAACTACGCTTTCAATGTCTACGACCTGTTCGCCTTGGGTGTTCAGGACAAGGCTGGCCGTTGCCCGGTACTTGGGAACAGCCACGAAAAAGGCACTGTAAAATCCGATGCCTCCGCAGACGGCGATGGCCATCAAAAGTAGCAACTTGCCGCGCCACAGCACGCCGACCAACTTCGAAATATCGATGGCTTCGTCTTCACTGTTAAGCATGGAATACATGGTGCGGCTGGGCTGCTGGGCATCAAGATGCTTCATCGGTTCTCCTGATCACTGGCAGCTCCCATATGTAGGATTCCGGGCTGCTTAACAATCGAAAAACCTGATTGGTACTATGGTCCGAGCGGGGGTTCGCGTATGTGCTTTTCGCGCTTGCAGAAACCTGTTATCCTTGCGCCTAATGACGGAAAAAGACAGCCGACACGAGTTCTCACGGCATTCAGAGGTAGGCTCGGGAGTGCGCGATTGTCCAACGATATGCAGCCCGGATGGTTGCCCTCCAGCCCAATGGGCGCCGAACTTCAGGGAGACCACGCGCCCATCATACCAATATTGCATTGATGCCGATAGACTCAGTCTTTTCCGGATGTCCGCGTCTGGAAGTCCGCCAGACAGCGGGGCGTCAGGTCTGAAAACCGCAAGCGCAGGAAAACTCGGGATGGACAACCATGTTTATGTTCGAATGGAGTGTAGTCATGGCCTGTACCTGTTAATGAGAAAGACCTTTTGTGATACTATGCCTTGATGTGACCTCTATCGGTGCGCCGCGCTCACGTTGGACGGGAGTTGCGAGGACGTCTTGGGAACTCTCGCGGGAGCTTGGCCGCCAGAAGGACATTGAGCTGCGGTTTTCCGCGGTTGGAGCCATCCATGCCGAAGTTATGGCGCGCGGCCATCTCGAGGCTGCCGGGCTTTCTGATCGCATAATTTCGCCGCGCGGCAATGCGCTGGCCCGTCGGCTTTCGGGGATGTCGCTTACGGGTCATGGCACGGTCCGACGGGCCACTGCACTTTCCATGAGTGCTTGGAGCCGGGTGAGGACGCCGCTGGACCGGAAACATCTGCGCACTCTTGATGCGTATTTTTCATTCTACGCGGGCATCCCGAATTCGGTGCACGCTGCGAAGGTGCCGAACGGGATATACATCCACGATCTTATTCCTTTCCTGTATCCCCAGCATGTCAGTGATCAGCAAAGGCGCGTGCTGGCGCGAATCCTGCGCTCGATTCGGCCCGGGAGTCTCGTCGTCGTGAATTCCCTGTGTACGAAACGTGACGTGGCCACGCGTCTTGGGCTGAACCTTGGAGACATCGTAGTCGTGCCGCTGGCGGCAGACACCGCTACGTTCCATCCGGTGACAGATGCCGCGCGCATCGCTGGAGCAAAGGCGCAGTACGGCCTGCCGGACGGCAGATATACTCTGACCTTGCATTCTGCCGCGCCACACAAGAACATGCCTCGGTTGTTGCGGTCCCATGCCGCCTATCGTGCGCAACGTGGCCCCGAGGCGGTGCCGCTGGTTATCGCCGGCGGTAAGGGCGACCCCAAGGCGGATATACTGGCCTCTGGCAAGGTGTCGCCCAAGGACCTCGAAGGCGTCGTCTTTGCGGGGTTCGTGGACGACGATGATTTGGCGCCACTATACTCTGGGGCCGAAGCGTTCTTTTTTCCCTCGCTTTACGAAGGGTTCGGGCTACCCGTGCTCGAGGCGCTACTATGCGGAGTACCAGCATTCGTGGCTGACGCTGCCAGCCTGCCCGAAGTCATGGCGCCCCTCCCGCAAGCGTTGCGAGGCCCAGACCGGCTGCTCGATCCGGAGGACGATTCGGCCTGGACTGCAGCCTTCTTGCGGGCAGAGCAGGCCGCGCACCTGACACCCCGGGACATCGCGCCGCTTCACGAGACTTTTTCTTGGTCCCGGTCGGGGCAGGCCCTCACGGATGCGATCCGGGCACATGTTCACAAATACGAAGGCACGGCGTCACGGTGAAGATCGTCATTCTCTGGTCCAACTATTCCGGCTACTGGGCGGCCTGCTGGCGCAGGCTGGTGGCTATTCCGGGTGTCGAGCTTTTCGTGCTGGCATTCACCGCGCCAGCGGCCAGCCCCTTCGACACGCACCTGCTTGAGGGTATCCCGCACCGTTTGCTGTCCGAGAGCGAACGGCAGGATGCCACCTTGGTGGCGGAGTTGGTGAAGGCGCAGGCCCCCGACGTGATACAGATCGTCGGCTGGTTCGTGCCAGCCTACCGCAAGGTCGCCTGGGACCCGGCGTTGGCAGAGGTGCGCAAGGCGATCTCCGTCGACACGCCGTTCCTGTCGCAAAAGCAGGTGCTGACGAAATACCGCTACGGCGGCTACCTGCGCGAGATCGATGGCGCGGGCGCCACTGGGGAACGCAGCTGGCAGTATCTGCGGCGGTTAGGGTTCGCAGGCGACCGGCTGAGGCGGCACATGTACGGTGTGGACGAGGAGCTCGCGGCACAGATCCATGCGGCCCGCCGGGAAACGGCAGGGCAGGGGGCGAAGCAGGCCTTCCTCTTCGTCGGGCGCTACGCGCGGGAGAAGGGGCTCGACGTGCTGGTCGAAGGCTACCGTCAGTACCGCCTGCAAAGTGCCGCGCCCTGGGATCTGATCTGCTGCGGCCGGGGCCCGGAAGGTGCGTTGTTGCAAAACCAGCCGGGCGTGACCGACATGGGATTTGTGCAACCCTCCGACATGGCGGAGCGCTTCCGCTGCGCTGGGGCCTATGTCATCACCTCGCGCTTTGACCCTTGGCCGCTGGCCATCCCCGAGGCGGCGCTAGCGGGCCTGCCAGTCATCGCCTCCGACGCCTGCGGTTCGGCGGTCGAGATTGTGCGCCCGCATTACAACGGTTTCATTGTCCCCTCTGGCCAGCCCGCGGAATTCGCCCGTGCCATGCTGCACATGGAGAATGCGCCGCTCGACACTTGGGGAGAGCGTGCGCGCGAACATGCCGCCGCCTTCACGGCGACGCTTTGGGCCACACGCTGGCACGAATTCCTCTCGGCGCTGGTGGACATGCCGAAGCGGAAGGAGGTGTCATGAAGCTCGTCACCTACCTGCATGTCTCGCGCTGCCTCGAACCCTGTGGCGGGGTGGGGCGACACGCCAACAACCTCGTGCGGCGTCTGGCGGGGGAGAAAGGCGTGGAACAGACGCTGCTCTGTTCCACGCAATACGTTGGTGCAGACGGGCTGATGCCGGGGAACTTTCCACTCTCCGACCTGCCGCGTGCCACGATCCCCATGAACGAGCTGCCGTTTGAACGGGTCATCCGGTTGGCTGGGATGCCCGCGCTGGATCGCTTCGGGCCGAAAGCCGACTGGTACTATTCGCCGATGGAGACGCCTCTCCCCGTGCGCCGTGGCGTGGCCAGTGCCTGCACGGTGCACGACATCGCCGCCTTCGAGACTAATCTGCCCTGGTCGGATACGCCCGGCCACCATCGCATCCGCCGGACGTGGGGGTTTTGGATGCCGAAGGTGCTGCGCCATGTCGACCGCATCCTGACTGTCTCGCAATACTCCAAGGAGCGGATGGTGACTCTGCTGGGGGCGGACCCTGACCGTATCCACGTGGTCGGCAACGGTGTCGACCGGGTGTTCTTTGACCGGGGCGCCGCGCTTGCCGGACAGGCGGAGAAGAGGGATGAGATCGTGGTGCTGGGCGGTTTGCGCTATAAGAAGGGCGCCGATCACGTGCTGGAGGTGGCGGCGGAGCTGGCGCGGCGCGGCTCGCCATTGCGGATCGTGGTGATCGGGCAGAACGAGCAGGCCTATGTTGACCGGGCTGGGGCGCATCCCAACGTGGAGATCTATTACATGCTGCCCGATGCCGAGGTCGTCGAGCGCATGGCCCATGCCCGTGCGGTTATGCTGCTGTCGCTCTACGAGGGGTTCGGCATTCCGCCGCTCGAAGGCATGGCGCTCGGCACGCCTGCGGTGGTATCGGACATCGCCTCCCTACCCGAGGTGGTGGGCGACGCGGGGCTGGTAGTCGACCCGGCAAGTACCGGCGAGATCGTCGACCGGCTCGAGGTACTACGCACCGACTCCGCCCTTTATGCCGACTTGGTGGCGAAGGGTCGTGAACACGTGAAGGCCTACAGCTGGGAGGCCTGTTTCGCCCGCCTGCTGGAGGTGCTGCGATGATCGCGCTGCTGACGCTCGGCCTCTACCCGTCCTCGGGCGGTCCTGCAAAGTCGATCCGCGCCTTCCGCGATGCATTGGGGGCGGAGGTCGTGTCTTGGGTGGACCCGGCAGAACTCGTCGCCCAAGACTTGATTTGGGACAGGACCACCGTGGTCACGGGCAGCGCCGCCCCGGTGCTGAAGCAGTTACAGATCCCGGTGAACGGCAGCACCACCGCCGCCGAACGGCTCATCGCGCAAAGCCGCCTCGTGTCAGTGCATTCGTTCTGGCGCTGGCACAACGCGTGGATCCACAAGGTTTGCCGCAGGCACGGCGTGCCCTATTGGTATGTGCCGCACGGCAGCCTCGATCCCTATGTCTTTGAAAGTGGGGCGACAACGAAGCGGCTGTTCATGCGCGGTGTGGGCCGGACCTTCCTGCGCGATGCGGCAACGGTAGTCTACTCGACTGAGCGTGAACGTGAGAAGGCCCGCGACATCGTCGGCCATGATCGGGCGGAGGTGATCCACTGGCCGCTGGCCGACAGCGATTTCAGAAAGCGTGATTCGAGCGTGCGGGCGGCGACCCGCGCCCGGCTGGGCATTCCCGAACAGGCCGTGACCTTCCTGTACTTTGGGCGGCTCTCGCCCATGAAGCGTCCGCTGGACACCATCCGCGCATTTTCTGCGGCCGAGACCGGGGGGGCGCATCTGATTATTGTCGGCAACGATTTCGGCATCACAGCCGCAGACTGTCGCCGGGTGGCCGCCGAGGCGGGGGTGGCGAACCGCGTTCATGTAATCGGTGCGGTCTACGGGGCAGAAAAATACGGCTATCTCGACGCGGCGGATGTCTACATGTCGCTGTCGAGCCGCGAGAACTTCAACTATACCGCTGCCGAGGCGCTGGCCTCCGGTCTCGTGCTGATCCTTTCGCCAGGCAACGATCTCGCCCCGGACCTAGCCTGTCTGAGCGGTGTGATACGGCTGGCGGACGACTCCCCCGAAACCACCCTCGACGCGCTGCAGGCCGTCGCCGGGCAAGGCGTGCAGGCACTGGCCGCCCAGGGTGCCGCAGGTGCCGTCTGGGCGCGCGAGCACCTGTCGAAAGCTCGGTTCGATGCGGCAGTGGCCGCCGCCGCTGACCGACATGCCGGGTTGCGGCCCCCATACGGTGCGCGATCCGCTGACCTTCAGGAGCAGTCCTAATGAAGGAAAGCGATGCAATTTCAGGCTACGCGTTGCTGAGTGCCGAACACAGCCCGTTGCACGCCTACCTTTTGTCCTGTGTGAGGGAGGAGCTGGCGCGCGTGCGCAAGGACTTGCCGCAGACGAACAAGCGGCTTTTCGACCTCGGTTGCGGTAACGGCAGTACGGCTGCGGCACTGACACGTAACGGCTGGATCGTTTCCGGGGTCGATCCGTTGACCACGGGCATCGCGCGCGAAAAGACCACCAACCCGGAACTCGACCTGCAGAAGAGTGGTGCCTACGACAACCTCGCCTCACAGTTTGGCACCTTTACCGTGCCAATCAACCAAGAGGTATTTGAATACCTCTACAGTCCCAAGGCCTATGCACGCTGCATCTTCGATCTTTTGGAATCGGGAGAACCGCGATCATCTTGACCTCGTACTACTGCTATTTCAGGAATCTGGCCATGGCGGTGACCGGCCGGATGGACGGTCATTTCAACCTGCTCTGGGATCACAGCCAAATCGAATTCTTGTCGATCCCGACCCTGAGACTTTTGCTCGAAGGGGCCGGCCTCGAAGAGCTTCGTTTTCACCGGGTGGGGTGTATCCCCGCTCTCGCCGAATCCATGGTCGCCGTGGCCCGCAGGCCCGGCAACCCGACATGATGCTAGCCGCGCTCCGCCTTTTGGACAGCATCGCATCCGCTCAAGACAAGAGACCCGCATGACCGATTTTATCAATCCCGTTCTCGTCACCGGCGGTGCCGGTTACATCGGCAGCCACACCTGCAAGGCGCTGAAGGCCGCAGGTTATACGCCCGTGGTGTATGACAACCTCTGCCGGGGCAATGCTTGGTCGGTGCAAAACGGCCCGCTCGAAGTCGGCGACTTGATGGATGGTGAGCGGCTGCGCGACGTGATCCGTCAGTACAGGCCCTTGGGGGTGATCCACTTCGCCGCCTTTGCCTATGTCGGGGAAAGCATGGCGGACCCGCTGCTTTACTACCGCAACAACGTTGGCGGGACGGTGTCGCTTTTGCGGGCGATGCAGGCCGAGGAGGTCGAGCGCTTTGTCTTTTCCTCGACCTGCGCGACTTACGGCACGCCTGAAAGCAACCCGATCCACGAAGAAATGCCGCAGAGCCCAATCAACCCCTACGGCCAGTCGAAACTGATGGTCGAGCAGGTGATGAAAGACTGCGCGGCGCTGACTGGCCTGCGTGCCATGGCGCTGCGGTACTTCAACGCCGCAGGCGCCGACCCGGAGGTGGCGATTGGCGAGGCGCATGATCCGGAAACCCACCTGATCCCGCTGGCGCTTGGGGCGATAAAGGGCATCTACAAGCCGCTCACCGTCTTCGGCACCGATCACGACACGCCAGACGGCACCTGCATCCGTGACTATATCCACGTGGCCGACCTTGCCTCCGCCCATGTGATGGCGCTGGCGCATACCGGGACCTCGAATGGCGGGTTCGAAGCGGTGAACCTTGGCACCGGGACCGGGGTCTCGATCAAGGAGTTGATCGAAATGGCTGAGGAGGTCACTGGTCGTCCCGTGCCGCATACCTACGGCCCCGCGCGCGCCGGCGACCCGGCGGCGCTGGTGGCCGATCCCGCCCGCGCACGCGACGTGCTGGGATGGCAGGCGGAGCAATCGGACTTGCGCAACATTCTGAGCACTGCTTGGGCCTGGATGGAGAAGACCGCATGAAGGTCTCCGCCCTGATTTTGACCTACAACGAAGAGATTAACATCCGAAGGTGTCTCGCCTCGCTCGAAGGCATCGGCGACGTGGTGCTGATCGACAGCGGCAGCACCGATGCCACGCTCAAGGTCGCTAGGGAGATGGGCGCGCGCATCCTGACGCGGCCCTTCGACAATTTCGCGAACCAGCGCAACCACGGGTTGGAGGAGGGGGGGCTCGTCCACGAATGGGTGCTGCATCTGGACGCTGACGAGGAACTGACGCCGGAGTTCCGAGCGGCGCTCTCGACGCTCGACGCGCCGGAAACCATCAACGGCTACCGCGTGCCGTCAAAGACCATGCTGAACGGCAAATGGCTGAAACACGCGGGAATGTATCCCACCTACCAAGTGCGGCTGGGCCACCGTGACCGGCTGCGCTTCAAGCAGGTGGGCCACGGCCAGCGCGAGGATTGCCCGCCTGAGTGTGTGGACACCTTCGATGAACCATACCTGCATTACAACTTTTCCCACGGGCTGGTAAAATGGTTCGCCAAGCACATCCGCTACGCCGAGGATGAGGCGGCGCAGATGCGCGCCGAGGCAGAGCAGAGGGCGCCGCTTTCGGCGGTATTTTCCCGCGACGGCACGGAACGCCGTCGCGCGATGAAGGCCGTGGTCAACCGCCTGCCGGTCTGGCTGCGCCCGCCACTGCGCTTCTTCCAGGTGCTGCTCCTGCGCCGCGGCATCCTCGACGGGCGTGCCGGCGTGCAATACGCGCTGATGCTCTCGGCCTACGAGGCGATGATTGCAGCGTTCAGCTATCGACTGCCGGACGACGGAGAGACGCTCTGATCGGCCGGTTTGCGCCTGTTGTGCAGGAGCCCGAACAGTCCAGGTCAATCAAGGAAATGCAGGTAGTCGCGGCCGAAGAAGCTCTTGGAAAGCGGCCTGAGGTCCGGCGTTCGCAGCAGGCGGAGAAAGTCCGGGTCATCGATATAGGCGTGCCATCTTTCCTGCACACTGGTGCCCACCTTGTCGCTGAGCCCCGAAAAACTGCTGCCTCCACCGAAATCCGGCACCTCGTCCAGCGCACGTTCGGCGCGCGACAGGTCATGGTCGGCGAATTCGGTCGACAACGCCTTGCGGAAATCCGGGCTGGATACGAAATCGTTGAAACAAATGAAGGACCACTGGGGGTTCCCGCGGTTCTCGAGACAAAATTGCAGGGTTTGTCGGTAGATGCCTACCTTGCGTTCGAAATCCTTGGCGGCCCATCTTCCCATCCGGAATGTGCTGGCCAGCCAGTTCGCTGGATCCCGCAGGATTACGATGGCCTTCTGTGGAATTGATCCGCCAAAATCACGATACGAGGGATCTAGCGGACAGATGTCTTCTGCGCTCCAGAACTCCTTGCGGAACGTCATGTCGCCAACGGGGGGAAGCTTGCCGAGCTCGATCCGACCAGTGTCCGTGACGATCTCGCCCTTGTACAGGACCACGCGCCCGGCCAAAGGCTCGATGTGTCGGAACAGGCCTCTGCGGCGCAGCCGAGCATGATTGACGTGCAGGATGTCGTCAAGCCCCCGGCAGAGCCAGTCTATCACGAGATGCTGCCCCGACCGCTGTGGAGAAAACGAGAAGTACAATTGGCTCGACTTGCGGTGAATTGCGGGCGACAGCTTGACAAAGCGCATTGTAGCGGCCTCTTACAGTTAATATTTTAGAACGATCTGGCGACCGCGGACGGGTGGTGCGCAAGATATGCACATGCCAATTCGCAAGTAGACCAAACCGATCCGCAAATAGTCATGTTTCGCACAGACTGCGGGGTGGCACAAGTGCCGCGCCACGGATCCCGCAAGGGTCACGGGGGGCGTATGGTGTGATGGCGATGGCTGGGATGTCGGGGTACTCGGAGGCTGGCAGTCCTCCAGAACCCACCTGCGCAACTTCCGCCTCGACGCCAGTCCTACGCTGCATCATTTTCCGGCGGCGGCTGTGCATTTGGCCTGTCAGCGGGGCATTATCGCTTTCCGCTGCCACTGAAAACCGCTACCTATCGCCCGAAAATCGGCGCCGGATCACATAGTCCGGCATTACGACGACCTTTGAGCCGGACCGGAGACTCTCATGACGCGCCTCTATGACAGCCGCAAACGCATTCTCGTAACCGGTGGGGCCGGCTTTTTGGGATCCCATCTGGTGGACCGTCTGCTGGAACAGGGCCACGAGGTGATCTGCCTCGACAACCTGTTCACCGGTACGAAACGAAACATCGACCACCTGCACAACCACCCGCGGTTCGAGTTCATGCGCCACGATGTGACCTTCCCGCTCTATGTGGAGGTTGACGAGATCTACAACCTCGCCTGTCCGGCGAGCCCGGTCCACTACCAGCACGACCCTGTGCAGACGACGAAGACTTCCGTGCATGGCGCGATCAATATGCTGGGCTTGGCCAAGCGGCTGAAATGCAAGATCTTCCACGCCTCGACGTCGGAGGTCTACGGCGACCCGCACGTGCATCCGCAGACCGAAGACTACTGGGGTCACGTCAATCCGATCGGGCCGCGGTCCTGCTACGACGAGGGCAAGCGCTGCGCCGAGACGCTTTTCTTCGACTACCACCGCCAACACGACCTGCAGATCAAAGTGGTGCGCATCTTTAACACCTACGGTCCGCGCATGCACCATGCCGATGGGCGCGTGGTGTCTAATTTCATCGTGCAAGCGCTGCGAGGCGAGGACATCACCATCTACGGAGACGGCAGCCAGACTCGGTCCTTTTGCTACGTCGACGATCTGGTCGAAGGCTTCCTGCGCATGACTGCCAGCGGCCCCGAGATTACTGGTCCGATCAACATCGGCAATCCCGGCGAATTCACCATCGGCGAACTGGCGGAGAAGGTGCTCGCCAAGACCGATACAAAATCGAAAGTGGTCTATCACGACCTTCCGCAGGACGACCCGAAACAGCGCCGCCCCGACATTACCCGCGCGAATACGCACCTCGACTGGGAGCCGAAGGTGCCGTTGGACGAAGGACTTGAACGGACCATCGCCTATTTCCGAAAGATACTGCCTGAACTGGAACTTGTCTGATATGTATCGTCAGGATTGGCACTCCGAGGTGGCCGTTCCCTATTTTCGATTGGACGCTTGGGTTAATCGCAGGCTGCTGGGCCGCTATCGGTCGTCCAGAGCGGAAGATTCACGTTCTTAACATCCGCAAAAGTGCCGCCACGCAAGTCGTAAGCTTGCCCCACTTCGCAACCGTCTTGGGATTGATGCCCAGCTCCCGGCTCAACGTCGCGAGCGAAGCTTGCGATCGTTGTATTGCAGCTCTGACAGCGTGCGTGGTCGTGGCGCTCCCGTGACGAACCTGGCCCATAATGCCTCCTTCCATTCCTGAGAAAGGATCACACCATCAAACCGTGGGATCAAACACCTAGTGTTTTTCGCCTGTTGGCAGTGTGGTTCCAGTCGCTGTTGGGCAGATGTACTGGAATACATCAGCCGGCACGACCTACATGGCCCACAGACTGTCCGACGTGGACTGGACAACACTGAACTGATCCCGCGAAATCCAACTGTTCAGCCGGCCCCGGGAGGTCAACTGAAACCTCTGCACCCAACGATGCCGATGAAGGTTCTAGGCCCTGTCATCGCCCCCCCCCACCGGGGTCTCTCTTGCCATTACGCTGCAAGTGCAGTATCTCTCTCTAAGAGATTGCATGCAGCATTCGACATCGGTTTTTCGGCATGGTCACAAGGGTGCATGATGAATTGAGAGGACACCCATGATCGACCCCCAGACAATGCGCAAAGGCTGGGCTCTTCTTGCTCCGCATGAAAAACGCAGCGCTCGGGTCGCCTTGGCAATCTCGGTCATTTCTGCGCTTGCAGCAGCCGTGATGGTTGCGTCCATACTGCCTTTCCTGTCGATCCTCTCCAATCCCGACCGCATCCACGAAAGCCGCACCCTTCGCTGGATCTACGACACTTTCGGATTTTCTAGCGATTACAACTTTCTGATCGCGGTGGGTCTGGCCTCCTTGGGGATCATCGTCGTCTCCAACGGCATTCAAGTTCTGCGGGTCTACGTGATCACCCGATTCTCCCAAATGCGCACCCATTCAATCAGCCAGAGACTGTTGAGGGCGTACCTGCGTCAACCCTATGAGTTTTTCATCGATCATCATTCGGGAGAACTCGGGACCAAGATCTTGGCCGAAACGCAGCAGGTGGTGAGCCTCTTCTTCAAGCCTGCGGCCGAGTTGATTTCGTCAGCGCTGACGGCCTTGGCGATCATCGGGCTGCTCTTGGCGGTCAATCCAGTTATCGCGCTCACCACCTTCGGTGTCACCGCATTGGTCTATGTCCTGACCCTGATGATCACGCAACGGTTGGTCCGGAAACTCGGCGGCACAAGGCTTAAGGCCAACCGCCAGCGGTACCGGCTGGCCAACGAGGTCTTGGGAGGGGTGAAGGACATCAAGCTGCTGGGCCGCGAGGCGATTTACCTTGAAAGGTATTCGGTTATGTCCCGAAAACTGGCCGAAACCCAGTCCGCGGCCTCAATCTTGGGACAGACGCCGCAGTACGTCCTCCAAGCGCTGGCCTTTGGCGGTGTCATCCTCTTGTGCCTTGCTTTGATGGACCCAGAGGGACTGGCCTCGGGCAGCACTCTGGGTGGGCTACTCCCAACGCTCGGACTGTTCGCGCTGGCCGCACAGCGCCTGATCCCCGAACTGTCACGGCTCTATGCCAGTATGACACAGCTCAGCTTTGGTCGAGCGGCGATTGATGCCGTACACGAAGACTTAGTGCAACTGGCAACGGACCGGCGGCTCAAGAGCGGCGCCGCGGCGCCGCTGGGCCTCAGGGAAAGCCTTCGGCTGGAGGCGGTCGAATATCGCTATCCCGGCGCCGAGAAGGCGGGGCTTCATGACATGACGCTCACCATCAATGCCGGTGAGCGCATCGGGATTGTCGGTTCCACCGGGGCCGGCAAGACGACCTTAGCCGACGTCATCCTAGGGCTGCTCTATCCCACCGGCGGCCGAATCCTGACCGACGGCACCGAGATCGATGCCGAGAACCGCCACAGATGGTACGGTACCGTGGGCTACGTGCCGCAGGACATCTTCCTCGTCGATGCTAGCATTTCCGAGAACATCGCTCTTGGTGTGCCGGCCGACAAAATCGATCACGACAAGGTTCGGGAGGCCGCGCGCATCGCGCAGGTAGACCACTTTGTCAGCAACTATCTGGATCATGGGTACGCGACCATAATCGGTGAACGCGGCGTGCGCCTGTCCGGCGGACAGCGCCAGCGCATGGGGATTGCCCGTGCGCTGTATCACGATGCCGACCTGATCGTTTTAGACGAAGCCACGAGCGCCTTGGACAGCCTCACAGAAGCGGAGGTCATGAGGGCCATCGACGCGCTGCCTGGCGACAAGACCGTCATAATGATAGCACACCGCCTGAGCACCCTGAACGGCTGCGACCGGATCATCGTGCTGGAACAGGGGCGTCTTTGCGGGTTCGACACTTGGAGCCGCCTGATTGATACTAACTCTATCTTCCAGAAAATCGCAAAGGTCGCCAATGTTGCCTGAAAGGTTTGGCCAAAGAATGAGTGGGCCGATGCGTCTGCTCTTCATTCTGTCACTGCCGCGGTCCGGATCGACTTTCCTCGCGCGCACCTTGGTTACGCATCCGGCGATCACGTCGGCCAGCCACGCGGAACCACACCTCTTCGTCTCGGCCTTCGGCCCCCTTTCGGGGCTGAAGGCGGTCAGCGCCTACGGGGCCGAAATCACCAATCGCAGCGCTCTGGCCTACCTAGAGGATACGCCTTCGGGGCATGTCGGCTATAAGACGGCGCTGGCCGAGCAAATCGCCAATGTCTATCGTCGTTCGGCAGAAAGCCCGTCCGCCGATTGGTTCATCGACAAGACCACCCGCAACACGCTGATTTCCCGTGATCTGGCGGTCTCGCTACCGGATGCGCACTTTCTCGTGCTGTGGCGCAATCCGCTTGATGTCCTGGCTTCGGTCTACAGCACATGGTGCGACGACCGCTGGACTTGGAATGCTAACGCGGTTGAGTTGTTCTCTGGGCTCGAAGGCCTGCATGACTTTGCTAGTAAGTCAGATCCTGACCGGATCCTGACCCTGCGCTACGAGGACCTCGTCGGCGCGCCCCAGCAGACGCTAGATCGCGTGTCAGGGTTCCTCGGGCTTGAGCTGGACGGGCCTTGGGACGCTCAACGTGATCTGTCAGATGTACGCTTCGAAGGGGTGCACGACCCGCGGGCTCGTGATGCCGTCAATCAGAAGAGCCATAAGCGATCCCTGGACAAATGGCGCAGCACGATCACCACCCGCCGCCGCCGTCGCATGGCGCGGCAGTATCTCGACTGGATCGGGCCGAGTCGCCTGTCGGATATGGGCTATGATCATGCGGCGCTGACCGCGCAACTAAATGCGATCACGCCACCCTTCCTGCCCTCCTTGGCCGAGGACCTACGCATGTGTCTGCTTTCCCTGAAACGGCTGTTGGGGGTCACCGCTTGGCACCTGTCGAACGAGCGCCAAGATTTCGGCCGGAACGCCCTGCGATGAGGCCCTCTTCCGTAGTGACACTCGACATCGCGATCTGCACCCACAATCGGCCCGACGACTTGTCTTGCACGCTCGACAGCCTGGCCGGCCTTCACTCCCCCGAGGGCGTACGCCTGCGGCTAGTCTTAGTGCTCAACGCCTGCGATCTAGAGGTAGTAACGTGGGGCCGCCGCTGCGCCGCGGTTCTGCCATTCGCCTCGCATGTTGTCGAAGAGCCGGAACCTGGCCTCAGCCATGCCCGCAACCGCGCCATCCGGGAAAGCACCGCTGATTGGCTGGCCTTCCTCGACGACGATGTGAAGGTGTCGCCGGAGTGGGCACAGGGGCTGTTGGCGACGGCCGCCGCGCTGGAAGCTGACATTATAGCCGGACGAACGCAATTGTGGTGGCGAGACTGCGCCCAGCCCGACTGGTGGTCGCCGCATTTCGATTGGATCGTCTCGGCCTTCGACCATGGCGATGTGGACCACATTCTTACTCCGGCGCGCGCGGTGGGGGCGAACTTCGCCTGTGCGCGCCGCGTCTACGAGGCGGTGGGCCTGTTCGATCCCGATCTGGGCCGCAAGGGGTGTTCGCTGGCGGCGGGAGAGGAATCCGACTACTTGGCACGAGCCGATGCAAGGGGCTTTTGCTGTGCCTACAGCGCGGGTGCGAAGGTCCAACATCTCGTTGCACCCAAACGGCTCGAGCCTGCCTATTTCCGGCAGGTCTCGCACTATCAAGGTCGTGCTCACTATCACGCCAGCCCGCGACTGGGAGCGGCTCGTCTGAAGAGCACGGCCTACCAGCTTGCTATGCTGGGGAGCGCCACCCTGAAACAGCTGATCGCCCCGAAAGACAGCGCCGAGGCCCGCTATGCGCTAGTCAAGCGCGCCAACGCGCTGGGTGCACTGAACACCCTGCTGGCTGATCCGCCGGATCGGGATCGACCATTTGCAACCTGAGCGAGTGCTTCGCAATGACAGGAAGACCCACGATGATCGAAAGCAGCGCAGCCATCGCTCTTGCCGGCGACCGCAATTTTTTGCCGCGCATCGCCACGCTGATGGTCATGCTACGAGATCGTGGGGACGTGATCGGCCGCCATCCAGTCTATATCTTCACCGATGATGCATCTCATTCCGACACCGCCGCCACACTGGACGCCAGCATGGCTGAACTGGGAATTATCCGCGGGCGGGATTACGATTACCACTTGATTCCCATGGTGGAACTGGAGCGCTTGCCATACCGTTACCCAGGCATATCCTGCTACCTCCGATTGTGGCTGCCCAATGCACTTTCTGGCTTTCAACGATGTCTCTACCTCGACGGGGACGTGCTGATCCGTGACAGCCTGCAGCCGTTGATTGAAACCGACTTGGAGGGCCGAACCCTTGGTGCCATTAATGAACCTGAAGCCGAAAGCGCCCGGCGACTTGGCCTCAAGCGTGAGAGCACCTTCAACAGCGGCATCCTCCTTATCGACCTACAGCGCTGGATCGAGAGGGATGTTTCCCGAAAAGCGCTGGACTGGTTGTTGGAAAATCGCGAACGGGTAGTTTGGGCCGATCAGGATGCATTGAACTCCGTGCTGGATACGGACGTAAAGGATCTCGACAGGCGCTGGAATACCCTGCGTAACTGTCTGGATCGGACACCGGATCCCGTCATCGTACATTTTAACGGTGCCGCTAAGCCTTGGCACTTTGGGACGCGTCACGCCTATCGCAACGCCTATCGCCACTGGCTAAAGAAGACTCCTTGGCCGTCGCCCCTTATGGAGAAGGACAGCCTCAGGCATCGGTTGAAGGAAACCGTCCTTTATGATTTCTGGCTGTTCGCCAGGACCTTGACCACCTCAGAAAGGGACTGAAGAGGCCATTATGATCCTAAGCCACAAGCACAAGTTCATCTTCATCTGCAATGGCAAGACCGGGACCACCTCAATCGAGAAACAGCTGATGCAGTATCAGGAGGGGGCCGAATACGAGGTCACCCGCTCCGGGCTTTATGTCGGGCGCCACATCCCCGCCTTCGAGATGAAAAACCAGCTCTCACCCGAGGTATGGAACAGCTACTACAAGTTCGGTTTCGTTCGGAATCCCTATGACTGGTTCGTGTCGGTCTACTTCTGGAACATGCTACCGGGACCGTGGACGAAAAGCTGGAAGTACTTCGTTAAGAGCCCCGCGAAATGGGTACAAGCGCGCATGAAGGAACGCAAACATGCCCCTTCCGGGGAAAATGGCAAGCTTTCGGTCCGGGACGTGGATGCCTGCCGCGAGGCAATCAGGAGGTTCCGTGCTTGGGAAGGCGCGCGGGACATGCTGCAGTACTACCACCTCTATGATCTCAATGGCACGCAGCTGATGGACAAGATCGGCAAGTTCGAGAACCTCGAACAGGACTTCGACGAAATCTGTCAGGTGATCGGCATTCCGACACCGGCGCTGGAAAAGAACAATGCCACCAAACACAAGTCCCACACCGCCTATTACACCGACGAAACAAAGGCTCATGTAAAAGAAGTCTGGAAAAAAGACTTCGAGGGTTTCGGTTACGACAGCGATCCGGACTGGACCTGAGGGCAGGCCAGTTTGACTGGTAGGTAGACACCGGCAAGGCGACAACAGGACGGCACAAGGGGATGGTTGTGAAATACAAGGGTACCTTCCTGCTCGGCGCAGGCGCGCAGAAAGCAGGAACGACTTGGCTTCAGGCCTATCTGAACAGCCGTCCAGGCTGCGAGATGGGCTATATTAAGGAATATCACGTTTGGGACGGGTTGACCGTTCCGGAAATGGTGCACTTCGATGCCCGCGGGCGGCGGTTCCCGTGGCGTGCCCGCGTCCGGTCGGCCTTTCGGCAAGCCCTCTACGATCAACCTGACCGGCTCGTTGTCCGGCAGCGCATGCAGAACGACCCAACGCGTTACTTTGATTACTTCGAGGCCTTTCTTGAACGGCCAGGGGTCGTCCTGACCGGGGATTTCACACCGAACTACTCCGGCCTCGGGACCGGAACGCTGATCCGCATCCGCGATGGTTTTTTGCGCCGAGGTATCCGGCCCCGCGCGGTCTTTGTGATGCGTGATCCGCTGGATCGCGCGCTGTCAGCAATCCGCATGTATCACCGCGACGGGCGCGGAGGGCGCGAAACGAAAGGTGTCTTTGAAGGTGTCGATATGGCGCGAGATCCCAATGCAGCCCTTCTGCCTTATCTCGACAGCACCGACTGGCGTCTGAGGGGCGACTATCCCGCGATCCTCGAACGACTCGAATCGGTGTTCCTCTCGGAGGACCTGTATGTCGGTTTCTATGAAACGATGTTCAGCCAAGCGGAATTCGCCCGCCTGAACGCCTTTTTCGGCACCGAACCTGATACTACCTTTCAGCAGCAGCGCTTCAATGCCACGCGCCAAGCGGCGCCGTTGCCGCCCGACATCCGGGCCCGTGCGGCTGAGCGCCTGGCCCCGGTCTATGAGGCAGTTTTCGCCCGCTGGCCCCAAATGCGGACGCACTGGTACACGCCTTCGGACGCGATGTGAGCGGATGGGGGTACGCAGATGACAACCGAACCTGCAAGCCGCGTCGACGTCTTTATGATCGGTGCTTCCAAATGCGGAACCACCTCACTGGCCGAGGGCCTCAACACCTTGGGTCCGATCAGCACCGGCACGAAAAAGGAACCACGCTATTTCAGTGATCCCTCGACCATGGCGACGCCGCTGGCCCAATATCACGCGAATTACGACGCCGGGCGGCCGCTTTGGCTGGATGCCTCGACAACATATTCCGAGGTCTGGAAAGGCAAGAACGAACGTAGCGCCCTGCGCATCCATGACTATTGCGCGGATGCGAAGATCCTGATGCTGGTGCGGCATCCGATGGCCCGAATTATCTCGGAGTGGCGACAATTTGTCTATTTGCTGGATGCAGGCAATCCGACAATAGAGCCCAATTACGGGGTCCATGCGCCCAAGGTGTTCTCACAGGACATCGAACGCTTTCCGGATTTGCTGGAAAATTCCCGCTACAGCCGCGCGCTGGCGCCTTACGTAGCGCGCTTTCCCGAGGAGCACATCCTGGTGATTCCATTTGAGCATCTACTGACCGGGCACCCAGAGGCGCTGGACAGGCTCGACGGTTTCCTCGGACTGAATGGGCGGCTGGCGCGGGGCCTCTGCCTCCGCCACAGCAATTCCGGTTCTATTAAAGGTACGGCGAATCCGCTGGGTCGGATGCTACGACGGGTGCCCGCGCTGCGCAGGCTGGGGGCGAAGTTGCCGCTTAATGTGCTCCGTCGCATCCGCCCGCTGATCAAGCGCGACCCCGACACGGGGCTCGATGTGGATGCGTGCGTGCTTGCACGCTGCCGGGACGCGCTGCAAGGGGATACCCGCGCCTTTCTCGCACGCTGGGGCTGGGATCCGGCGCTCTACGACGACTGGGCCCCGTTCCGCAACCGCTGAAGTCGGAGACGGGCTCACGACCCGCGCGCCGCCTTGCCTCATCGCGAGGTGCGGGCTATTCGGGGTGAAGGGCAGCCCGGAACCAAATTGGAGGCACGACGCAGTAATGCCAAGCGACGCGGTGTATACTGGAGGCCGATTCCACAACGCCGGCAGCTATTCGGCAGAACGTGCCGGTACCCTCGGTCGACGTATCGGAATGGGGCATATCTCTTACAATTTGGCGCTGATCGCCGCCCTGTTCTTTCTCAACAAGCTGGGCGCACCGGGGAACCTGCTTTTCTTTACAATCCTGATCTGGATGATGCTGAAAAGCAGTGAATGGGCGCTGCGCGCGGTGTCTCTCATGTTCCTCGTGATCGTGGGCAATACCGCCTTGGTCAACACGACGATCGTGTTCAGCCTGGGCAAGTTCGCCTTTCTACTGATGTGCAGTATCCGGCTGTACTATTCGGCGCAGTTGAGGCGAATCTCTCTACTTTCGCATCCCGTTGTCCTGCCGCTTCTGATGTTTGTCATTGTAAGTATGCTTCTGGCCCTCGAAGGGGGATACCGAACCGACATCTCCGCGCTGAAGCTTTTTACATACACCACCGGCATGATGGTCGTGCTGGCCGGAGCCGTGGTAATGCGCGGGCGCTCCCATTCTCTGGACAACTGGTTCCTCTCAATGGCCCTCTTCGTGGTACTGGTCGGACTGCTCTCTTATGCTGCGGGGATAGGCTTCAACGCCAAGACAGAGGAGGCCATTGCTTCTGGCCTGTTCAACGGCCCGTTCTACCACCCACAGACCCTCGGCCCGGGCGCTGCGATGATGACACTTTATCTGTTATGCTACACTAGCCTGACCTCCCTGCCGTATCGCAAGCTGGCGCTCTTTCTAATCCCCACCCTGTTGTTTTTCATATATTTATCCAGCTCGCGCACCTCGATTCTGGCAATCGCCATGGCGATCTTGGTGGCGGTGATCTGCCTTGCGTTTATGCAGCGTTCCGCCCTTAAGAAGATGATGCGCATAATACGCTTAGGGGCCGTCTTCGCGGTGTTCGGCGGGATCGCGCTTCTGACGATCGAACTGGTCGCACCAGGTACGGTCGTCGACAGAGTGGTAGCCTTTACAGTCAAGAACAACCGCGTCGGCGAGGTGTCCGCCGATGCGGTGCTGAGCTCGCGGGCCTCTCTGCTGGAGATGATGTGGGGCAATATCGCCGAGCAACCCTGGACAGGCATCGGTTTCGGCACGACCACGCGGGCGGGCTTTGCCGAGTACGCCACTATTTTCAACGCCACCACGGAAAAAGGCGTACTGCCGATCGCGGTAGTTGAGGAAACCGGTTACATCGGGGCCATCTTCTTTACTTTGCTGGTCGTGTCGCTGATTGCCTACTGCCTGCGCACGCGGAACATTCCCGGCCTCATCGCGTTTGCCGGACTTCTGGGCCTCAACATGGCGGAGGCGAATTTCTTTTCCTTCGGCGGACACGGAGGCTTCTTCTGGATCTGGGTGATGGCCGCACTAATCCTCAACGATGCCACCGAAACATCCGCCCACACGGTACGGGCATCTGACACCCCGCCAGAACGCCCGGCCCGATCCGCCGTGCAGCCTGTGCACAACAGAAAAGATGCATCGTGACAACTATTTCTGTCGTTACCGCGGTATGGAACCGCGCGACCACCATTGCCGATGCGATCGAAAGCGTTGCTTCCCAAGATTATCCGGATGTCAAGCACGTGGTACAGGACGGCGGATCGACGGACGGCACGCTCGACGTGATCGCCCGTGTGGCCGGGCCGCGAGTCTCGCTTGAAAGTGCGCGGGACGGCGGCATTTATGATGGCATCAATAAGGGGCTGACCCGCGCCACCGGCGACATAGTTGGCCTGATGCATTCGGACGATCTGTTCGCCGGACCGCACATCTTGGGCCGCGTGGCCGAGGCGCTGGAGGACCCGGAGATAGACGGCGTCTATGGCGATCTCGATTATGTCTCCGCCGGGGACACCACGCGTGTCATCCGCAAGTGGCGCTCGGGTGCCTATGACGCGCGCCTGCTTCACCGGGGCTGGATGCCGCCGCATCCCACGCTCTACCTGCGACGGGCGGTCTTTGATCGCTGGGGGATGTACGACACATCTTTCCGCATCGCCGCCGACTACGACGCCATGCTGCGCTATCTCGTGAAGGGGCGGGTGCGGCTGGCCTACGTGCCCGAGGTCTTTGTCAGGATGCGCATGGGCGGTGAAAGCAACCGCTCCCTACGCAAGATGATTGAAAAGAGCCGCGAGGACTATCGCGCTATCCGCACCAATGGTGTAGGCGGTATGGGAACCCTTGCGCTTAAGAACCTTTCCAAGATCCAGCAGTTTTTCTGAGAAATGACATGACCAAGCGTGCACTCATTACCGGTATCACGGGCCAAGACGGCTCCTACCTCGCGGAATTCCTGCTGAAGAAGGGCTACGAGGTCCACGGCATCAAGCGCCGCGCCTCCCTCTTCAACACCGACCGCATTGATCACATCTATCAGGACCCACACGAACCCGACCCCAAGCTTAGGCTGCACTACGGGGATCTGACCGATACCTCCAACCTGACCCGTATCCTGTCCCAAGTGGAGCCCGACGAAGTCTACAACCTAGGCGCGCAAAGCCATGTGGCCGTCAGCTTCGAGGCGCCGGAATACACTGCCGACGTGGATGCCATCGGCACGCTGCGCTTGCTTGAGGCGATCCGCTTCCTCGGGCTGGAAAAGAAAAGCCGCTTCTACCAGGCCTCCACCTCCGAGCTCTACGGACTGGTGCAAGAGGTCCCGCAGAAGGAAACGACTCCCTTCCACCCACGCTCGCCGTACGCCGTGGCTAAGATGTACGCCTACTGGATCACGGTGAACTACCGCGAGGCTTACGGGATGTATGCCTGCAACGGTATCCTCTTCAATCATGAGAGCCCGCGCCGCGGCGAAACCTTCGTGACGCGCAAGATCACCCGCAGCATGGCGAATATCGCCCAAGGACTCGAGGATTGCCTGCACATGGGCAACATCGATTCACTACGCGACTGGGGTCACGCCAAGGATTACGTCCGGATGCAGTGGATGATGCTCCAACAGAAGGCAGCCGAGGATTTCGTCATCGCCACCGGAGTGCAATATTCCGTACGGGAGTTTGTCACGTGGTCCGCGCGCGAGCTCGGCATTGAGCTGGCGTTTTCTGGCTCCGGCGTGGACGAGATCGCCACGGTCAGCGCCGTAACCTCCGACATGGCACCGGCAGTGAAACCGGGTGACGTGATCCTGCGCATTGACCCGCGCTACTTCCGGCCCGCCGAGGTCGAGACTCTTCTGGGGGACCCGTCCAAGGCCAAGCAAAAGCTGGGCTGGGTGCCCGAAATCACCGCGCAGGAAATGTGCGCCGAGATGGTCGCCGAAGACCTCAAAGCCGCCCGTAGACATGCCCTGCTGAAGGAGCACGGCTACGAATTGCCTGTGGCGCTGGAAGGGTGAGAGAGTGAGCACTAGTGCTTATCGACGGGACATTGATGGGCTGAGAACGATTGCAGTGCTCCCGGTTGTTTTTGGCCATGCGGGACTGTCGTTATTTGCCGGTGGCTTTGTGGGCGTAGATGTTTTTTTCGTAATCTCGGGGTTCCTGATCACGGGCATTCTCCTTCGTGAAATCGAGAACGGCAATTTCTCTCTTCTGGGGTTTTACGAACGCAGAGCCCGGCGCATTCTACCAGCGCTCTTCCTAGTAGTTTTTCTGTGCATACTCGCGGCTTGGTTTACCTGGCCACCTATGCAGTACCGCGGGCTTGGAACCGCGACCATCGCGACGCGGTTGTTTGCCTCCAACATACTTTTCTGGCGCAACGCCAGTGACTATTTCGCCCCTGACGTTCTGCGGGAGCCACTTCTGCACACGTGGAGCCTTGCTGTAGAAGAACAGTTCTACTTATTTTTCCCGCTGCTTTTGTGGGCCTTGGTGGGCTTAGCCCGCCGACACCTCACTATAGTCATTGGCAGTTTGGTGGGCGCCTCGTTTCTCTACGCTGTTTGGGCGACACATTACACTCCGGTCGCGGCCTTTTACTTGATCCCCGCCCGTATATGGGAGCTGGGAATGGGCGCACTGCTCGCTCTGGGCGCGTTCCCAGCTGTTCACAGAAGAATTGTGGCAGAAGCAATTTCGGGAGCGGGTCTGATCGCCATCGCTCTGGCTGTGCTGCTGCTGGATGAAAGTGTGCGATTTCCGGGCGCGGCGGCGCTGCCACCAGTGCTTGGTGCAACGGCGATAATATGGGCCGGGGGCGACCACAGAACACTGGTTGGGCGCAGCCTGACTTGGCAACAGATGCCACTCGCTCCGACTATAGAGGACTACAGGAAGCGCAACGCTAAAGCAGAAGCGATCCTGCATAGGCTCGCCTCCCGGTACGACGCAACCTACGTTTCCCTCGGCACAACCTTCTGTACACCAGATTGTTGGATCATTGATAACGCAACCGGCCATCTGCTCTACTCCGACGACAATCATCTCAGCGAGGACGGTTCACGGCTTATGGTTCCCCGCATTTTTGATGCTGCGCTGGAATCCTTTCCTAGGGACCTCTTTCACAGGAACAACTAACCGGCAGGGCTTTTTACATGACCCGTATTTACATCGCAGGCCATCGTGGCATGGTGGGGGGCGCGATCCTGCGCAAGCTGGAGGCGCGTCGCGATGCAGGAGAGGCTATCGACCTCGTAACCCGCACTCGCGCAGAGCTGGAGCTGACCGATCAAGGCGCCGTGAACGCCTTTTTTGCCGAAGAAAAGCCCGACATCGTGATCCTCGCTGCAGCCAAGGTGGGCGGCATCCATGCCAACAACACATACCCGGCGGAATTTATCTGGGACAACCTGATGGTGCAGTGCAACGTCATCAACGCAGCCTACCGCAACGGGGTGAGGAGGATGCTGCAACTGGGATCGTCCTGCATCTACCCACGTGCCGTGTCGCAGCCGATGCGCGAGGGTGCTCTGCTGACAGGCCAGCTTGAGTCCACCAACGAACCTTACGCCATCGCCAAGATCGCCGGCATCAAAATGTGCGAGAGCTACAACCGGCAGTACGGCGTCGACTATCGTTCCGTCATGCCGACGAACCTCTACGGGCCGGGCGACAACTTCCACCCCGAAAACTCCCATGTGCTGCCCGCGCTGATCCGGCGCTTCCACGAGGCCGCGCAGGACGGCCACGAAGAAGTGACGATCTGGGGCTCGGGCAAGCCGATGCGGGAATTCCTGCATGTGGAAGACATGGCGGAGGCTTCGCTCTTCGTGCTCAACCTTGACAAGGCGACCTACGAGGCCAACACCCAGCCGATGCTCAGCCACATCAACGTGGGCAGCGGTGTAGACGTGACGATCCTCGATGTGGCACGGATGGTGGCGAAGATTACGAGGTTCGAGGGCAGGATCACCACCGACCCGACAAAGCCCGACGGCACCATGCGCAAGCTGATGGATGTCAGCCGCCTGCGCGACATGGGCTGGCAAGCCCGCATCGGGCTGGAGGAAGGCCTACGAGAAACTTACGCTTGGTTTCTCGACCACCAAAACGATTTCCGCGAAAAGTAAGGGGCGGGGGACACGCACCCCCGGTCCCATTATCCTTACACCGACGTCGCGCGACCGGTGGTGGCCTCATCCGCAGCATAGCTTTCGTGGCCGATGCTGTCGTAGGCGGTAAAACCTGCCTCGCGCGCGGCATCCGCGCTGTAGATATTGCGCAGATCGGCCATGCGGCGTCCGCGCATGCCCTGCGCCATCCTCGGCAGGTCGAGCGCGCGGAACTCGTTCCACTCCGTCAGGAAGACCACGAGGTCGGCTTCCGCCGCCGCGGAATAGGGATCGTCGTGCCAAGACACACCGGGCAGCAGGTGCTCGCCCTCGCGCCGGCCCTGTGGATCGCAGACGCGGACATCCGCTCCGCCACCGATGAGGGCGGGCACGATGGTCAGCGACGGCGCGTCGCGCATGTCGTCGGTGTTGGGCTTGAAGGTCACGCCCAGCACCGCCACCCGCTTTCCGTTGAACGAGCCGTTGCAGAGGTCCATGAGCTTTTCGATCATGCGCCGCTTCACGTCCTCGTTCACCTTGATGACCGTCTCAACAAGACTGACCGGGCTGGCGTGATCCTGGCCGATGCGGGCCAGCGCCTTAGTGTCTTTCGGGAAGCACGATCCGCCATAGCCCGGCCCGGCGTGCAGGAACTTGTTGCCGATCCGCCCGTCGAGACCCATGCCCTTCGACACCTGCTTAACGTCCGCGCCGACCCGCTCGCACAGGGCGGCGATCTCGTTGATGAAGGTGATCTTCGTCGCAAGAAACGCGTTCGCGGCGTATTTGATCATCTCGGCGGACTGGAGGTCGGTCGTCAGGATCGGGAAATCGCGCAGGTAGAGCGGCCGGTAGATGTCCTCCATGACCTTCGCCGCGCGCTCGGTCTCCACGCCGACGACCACGCGGTCGGGCTTCATGAAATCGTCGATGGCCGCACCTTCGCGCAGGAACTCGGGGTTGGAGGCGACGTCGAAGTCGAGGTCCGGGTTGGCCTTCGCCACCACGTCGCGCACCTGCGCGTTGGTGCCCACGGGCACGGTCGACTTGGTCACGACCACGACGTAGTCCTTCGCCGCCTTTGCGATCTCTTCCGCGGCGGCCATGACGTAGGTGAGATCCGCATGGCCATCGCCCCGGCGCGTCGGTGTGCCCACGGCGATGAACACGGCGTCAGCGCCGTCGATGGCCTGTTGCAGATCCAGCGTGAAACTGAGACGTTCGGCCTCCACGTTCTTGGCCATCAGTACGTCGAGGCCCGGTTCGTAGATCGGCACCTTGCCCGCTTCGAGCATCTCGATCTTGCGGGGGTCCTTGTCGACACAGACGACGTCGTGCCCGAAGTCCGAGAAACAGACACCGGACACGAGGCCCACGTAGCCGGTTCCGATCATCGCGATTTTCATGAACGCAGTTCCTAAGTCTTTTAAAACCCAATGCTTAAGCCAGCCTCAAGCCCATTCCAGAAAATCAGATCGGGAATTTGATTAGTTGCATAGGTTGAGCTCGCCCTATTCTTACCAAAAATCTTCACCACCTCATCCGAGCTGAATTGGCAGGGCGCGCAACATCCTAGCATCAGGCGCCGGCGCGGCGCAGGATAACAGCCAGTGTCCTAAAGAATATCCAAGCCTCTAACTGAAAGTTAGTATTAGAAATATAATACAGATCAGCCATCACTTTACGACGGGTAGCCTCAACCCCTTCGATATAACCCAGTTCTGTTTGTGCAAGACCGCTAATACCCGGGCGAACAGCGTGCCGCTCTCGGTATCCGGAGACGTTCTCAACAAAGTATAGAGCATGCTCGTAACTATCTGGGCGTGGCCCGATCATACTCATATCGCCTTTCAAAACATTGATGATCTGTGGCAACTCATCAATGCGACACTTTCTTATAAAGTTGCCAAGCGGAGTAATTCGATCCACTTCGAGGGGGCAATGTGCGGTGCGTTTCTGAGACGGCGCGTCCGTCATACTGCGAAATTTGATTGCTATAAAGGGCATGCAGCCACGCCCCATCCTCTTCTGTGTGTAAAAAAGGCGCCCCTTATTATATCGGGGGTTCAGAAAAAAGAGTAAAATCGCCACAAAAATTAGGCCGGGGAAAAGTAGGAGGCTTGCACAGATGTCGAAGGCACGTTTGGAAACTAGAAAAGTTACACTTGGCTTGGCATCCGATGCAGATGGTTCGAGAGCTACCGCCGACCCATCCAGCCGTGTCATGTTAAACATTTAGCACCTCGGAAAGTTTATTTTTCATCGTATAGCGTTTCGCAGACAAGTCCTGCAGGTCATAGGACGCGGGTTACACACTAGTCAATCGGGGAGCCCACAGCTTAGGCATGTTAACCTTTGTACGTGCGCGTTTTATGAGCGAACCCTCGCCACACTGCACCGCAGCAAAGGCGGCCAACGCATGCATCACTGCCACAGATCATGACCTCAGAAAACACCGAACGTCTGGAAAACAAAGAAATTTACCGAAATTTCATAATTTCGCACCCACCACGAGCAGATCCTCTGCAAAAGACTAGTTGCTGTGCGAGCACAGTATGACGCAGCTTTCCCAAAAACGCGAAACAGAGCAACCTAGATAAAGCCTCTGAAGCCAACTTCGTGAGGGTGCGACGAGCTGAGCATGCAACTCAAGTCCTTGCGTAGACGTCCTCGTAGCGGATGATGTCGTCCTCACCGAGATAGGACCCGGTCTGCACCTCGATCAGCACCATTGGCACTTTGCCGGGGTTCTCCATCCGGTGCACGGCGCCCAGCGGGATGTAGACCGACTGGTTCTCCGTCACCAGCTTCACCTCTTCGTCCACCGTCACCTTCGCCGTGCCCTGCACGACGATCCAGTGCTCGGAACGGTGGTGGTGGGACTGCAGCGACAGCGCGGCACCGGGGTGGACGTGGATGCGCTTCACCTGGAACCGCTCGCCGATCACGAGGCTTTCGAACCAGCCCCAGGGGCGGTGATCCACCGGAAGCTGCGTCGCCTGCTTGGCGCCACGCTCCTTCAGGATCGTCACCGCGGTCTTCACGTTCTGCGCGCTCGACATGTCGGCCACCATGACCGCGTCGCGCATCGCCACCGCGACCACGTTCTTCAGGCCGATCCCCACCAGTTCCTGGTCGGGGTCCTCGGCGCGCAGCAGGCTGCCTTCGCAGCCGAGCGCCGTGGCATGGGCCGAGACTGCGTTGCCGTCCTCGTCGCGGTCGGATTCCAGCCAGACGGATTCCCAGCCGCCCAGGTCGGTCCAGTGCCCCTCGAAGCGCACCGCCGACAGGTTGTCGGCCTTCTCCATCACCGCGTAGTCGATCGACTCATCGTCCACCGTGGCCCAGATCGCCGGGTCGATGCGGGTGAAGTCGAGATCTTCCTTCGCCGCTTCCATCGCCTCGGCGACGCGGGTCAGGATGGCGGGGGCATGGGTCTTGAACGCCTCGACCAGCACCGAGGCCTTCGCCAGGAACACGCCCGCGTTCCAGAGGTAGCGCTTGTCGGCAAAGAGCGTCTCGGCGGTGGCGGCATCGGGCTTCTCGACGAAGCGTTCCAGCCGGCAGAGGCCGGGCGCGCTTTCGGCGCCGGTCTCGAGCCAACCATAGCCGGTCTCCGCCCGCGCCGGCACGATGCCGAAGGTCACGATCTGGCCCTCGGCGGCAGCCTTGGCGCCCAGCTTCACCGCGTCACGGAACATCTCCGGCTGCGGCACCGCGTGGTCGGAGGGCACGAGCAGAATCATCGCTTCCGGATCCTTGCGCAGCGCCAAGAGCGCGGCGGCGGCGGCGGCGGGCGCGGTGTTGCGGCCCTCCGGCTCGATCAGGATGCCCGCGGGCTTCACCCCCAGGGCATCGAGCTGCTCGGTCACGATGAAGCGGAAGGGATCGCCGGTCACAACCAGCGGTGCGCCGAATCCCTCGCCGGAAAACCGCCGGGTCGAGGCCTGGAACAGGCTTTCATCCCCGGTGACGTCGGCGAACTGCTTGGGATAGGACTTGCGCGACAGGGGCCACAGACGTGTTCCGGAGCCGCCGCAAAGAAGGACTGGAAAAATCATTTTCTCTCACCTGAAGGTCTTTTCCAGGAGGGCATAGTCACAGGCGAAGGCGGATTCCACCTTACTCCGCATCCCGGCGTCGAAAAAACTGCCGTGCGAGAGTTTTGCGCCAATCATGAGGTCTCTTGGCCAAAGATCCATCGCGGCTCCCTCCTGCCCTCCGCTGCCGGACCCGGTGACGTTGCGGGCCTGGCGGTCCAGCGGTATGCCGCACCGCTCCTCAACCAGGGCGAGCAGAACGCTGATCTGGTCGAGCCGGTAGAGCCGGTCGTAGTCGATGCCCTCTAGATAGAGCGCCTGCGGACGCCAGTGCGGGTCGAGCGTGCGCCCGGGCACCGAGGTCACATGGTCGATGAACTGCCGGAAGGTGATGCCGCGGTCGAAATCGGAAGCCTCCGGCCCGGCCTGCGCCTGCACCGCCTCCACCACCGTGCGGGTGTGGAAGATGTTCGCCGGCACGGTGCGGCCGATCACGAACTTCTCCATGTAGGCAGACAGCAGCCGCCGTTCCGGATCGCGCAACACCGCGACCTTCAGGATGTCCGGGTCGCGGATCATCGCCTCGGCCTCTTCCCGAGTGTAGTCCGAAAGCTGTGCGCCGGTGCGCACCCGATCGGTCAGCGTGTGGATGTCGCGCGCCATCCAGTCCGCGTGCGGCAGCCCCGCGCTGCGCACCATCGCGGACTTCAGCAGGGTGCAGGCGTTCTTGCCGATCGGGCAAAAGAGCATCCGGGCCGGAGCGGAGACGAAAACCTGCGCCATCGGCCAGCCCAGCGGGGTCTTCCGGGCGCGCGAACCCTGGCGGAATTCCTCGGAGGCGAAGAGCATCCGGTAGAGCTGGTGCAGCGAGGTGAAGGGCGGCGCGGTTCGCGGGTTGGGCGGACGGCCGAGGATCACCTCATAGGCGGCGACGGCATCCGGCGGCAGGGGAGAGCGGGGCAGGGGATCGGGAGAAGGATCGGGTCCGGGCGCCTCTGCGGTTCCCTCCTCCGGAAAGCCGGTCGCGGCGGTCATGCGGCATCCTGGGCGGCGGTGGCGCAGAGCACCGGGTTCGACCACATCTGCACACCGTCGATGGCCACCACCGGGCGCCCGCCCCTGAGCGGCGCGATGGCCGGGCGGTCGACCTCCATCCGCCAGCCGCGCGCGAGGAAATGCGCCTCCAGCGCGCCCTCGATGGTGCGGCTGTGGGTGCCGATCAGCACCCGCCGCACCTGCCGGTCGAGCGCCTCGGCATTGCCCGCAACGAATGCGGTTTCCGCCCCCTGGATGTCGATGTGCAGAAGGTCGATGCGGCGGCCCCCGGCCAGATCCTCCAGCGGGTAGCAGTCGAGCACCTGCACCTTCGGATCGGCCTTGGCCCGGGCCAGGGTTGCGGCATCGGGATCGAAGACCGCCGCCCCGCCCCAGCCCGCCGCCCCGGCGCCGGGAAAGATCGCCTGACCGGGCCGCGCGGCGGCGATGCCGTGCACCAGCCGCCAGTCCTCTGGCCGGAAACCGTTGAGCGCCAGCGCCGCCTCCGCCTGTGCGAGGTGGCCGGTGTCGCCCTCCACCCCGACCAGCGTGAGGTCCAGCCCGCGCCGCCGCGCCGCCAGCCCGGTGTTCATCAGCCAGCAGCCCCAGCCGCAGCCCAGTTCGACCACGGTGAATCGGCCCTCGGCCGCCTCGACCGCGCGCAGGGCGGCGGCCCATTCGGCGATGTCCGCGTGCCAGTTGCCGGGATCGGGCGGCCCCTCGACGGTGCCCGACAACGGTTCGAGCACCGACGGGCAGACGGAGACCGGCACCTTCAGCCCGAGGAAGTTGGTCACCGTGCCCGGCGCGGGCGCGGGCCGTTCGGCGGGGGCATGGCGGCGGAGCAGGGCGATGGCGTCGAATTCCGACTGGTAGTGAAAGAGCGCTTCGTGCTGGGCGTGGCCTGGGGCGGGCATCAGTCTCTCCTTTGCGGGCAGGGGCGGGCGGGGAACCGGCCGGCGCGGCACATCACTCTGCCGCCCTGCGCCGGGCGCCGCCGTCCAGGTCTGTCAGGATCTCGCGCATGCGGGCGGCGTAACGGCGACCGATCGCGGCCTCCGAGAAGTCCTGTTGCACCCGGGCGCGCGCGGCGCGGGCACGGCGGGCCAGCTCGCGGGGATCGTCCCGCATGGCCCGCATCTGGCGGGCGGCATGGGCGACGTCGGGTTCGGCCCATTTCTGGCCCGGCACCACGAAGATGTAATCGTCCTGCGTCAGTTCCACCAACCGGTAGTCCACCAGCCAGCAGGTCTTGTCATCGCAGAAATCCATGTTGCCGGAATAGCCCGTCGCCAGCACCGGCACGCCGAGGTTCATCGCCTCGATCATGCCGAACCCCCAGCCCTCCGAGCGGTGCAGTGAGATATAGGCGTCGGCGCCCTTCTTGAACTTCAGCAGGTCCTCGTAGCGCAGCGTCTCGTCGA
The DNA here is from genome assembly GCF_039724765.1 of Sagittula stellata E-37. NCBI lineage: Bacteria > Pseudomonadati > Pseudomonadota > Alphaproteobacteria > Rhodobacterales > Roseobacteraceae > Sagittula > Sagittula stellata. Next base: position 43,206 of record NZ_CP155733.1, read on the forward strand.
TCAGCGAGATCCGCGGATCGGCGGCCAGCGCCGCGTCCACCTGCTCCCATATGGCCATCTGCACCGGGCAGGTGACCTTCGCCCTGTTCTGCGTCTTGATGACCAGCCGGACACTATTGTTGCCTATCGCTTCGCTGCCATCGGCGGGGCGGCCCCCGGGCGGGAAGGCCTCCGCGAAGGCCTGCAGCACTCCCAGCGGATTCTTGCGCTGCACGAAGGAGAAGCTGTCGAAGGTCACGGCAAAGACGAAGACGTCGTCGGGCACGCCGGTCTTCTCCTTCAGGAGGGCGCGAGCGTCGGTGCGGGTGATCTCCGGCAGGGCCTCGTAGGACATGCCGACGTTGACCACGGGCCGGTCGGTGTGCGGCTGGTAGATCTCCATCCCGTACTGCGTCGACACCCAGATCTCGTCCATCAGGTCGAGCCCGAGGTGGTGGCAGGCGGCGGGGCTGTCGAGTTCCCAGAACACGTAGCCGATGTTGTAGGCGCCCTCCATGACCTCGGGCTGGTAGGCGACCGAGAGGGGCAGGCTCTCGGCGTTGATGTGGAAGACGTTCACCCGCGCGGGCCGGTAGTCGCCCGCGTCCCGCTCCGAGCTGAAGCCTTCGGGCGCGGGGTTGTCGAGGCTGTAGTCCACGGTGTTGAACGTCAGCCCCAGTTCGCGGCCCACAGTGGCCTCTAGGCAGGCGGCCGACAGGCGCGTCGCCTGCCCCAGCCCCGAGGCCTTCCTGACCGGGCCGATGACCTGGATGTCGACCGCGGGGCTGTCGAGGGCGGGCAGGCGCGCCGCCTCCAGCCGGTGGCCCTCGGCGGTGAGGGTGGCAAAGCGCAGGCCGTCCAGCTCGAACCCCTGCTGGCGCAGCACGCCCGCATAGGCGGCGCGGGTCAGCCCGGGCATCGGGCGGTCGAGCTCGGCGCAGAATTCCGACAGCGCTGTGGGGGTCGGGTCGGGCTCCGGGCGCTGCGGCCCGCGCAGCAGCCGCAGCGGGCCGCGCACCAGCGTCGCAAGCTGCGCCTCCGGCTGGGGCAGGATGCCCTGGCGCGGGGCCAGCGCCGCCTCAAGCGTGTCGCGCGGCAGGTAGCGCAGGAAGTCCGGGCGGAACAGGGCCATGATGAGCAGCGCACAGGCCAGTCGGCGGCGGCCGTCCTCCTCTTCGAGCGGGAGTTCCGACAGCTCCGCCGTCTCCGCGTGCATCCGCACCATGAACTCCGAGAGCGCCCATGTCTGCCCCGCAAAACGGTCGGGGACGTGGCTCAGCGCGGCGGCCATGTAGTCGGGCACGAGGCAATCCTCGCCGCCCACCGCCTCCGAATGGTTAACCGCCCACCAGAAGGCGGCCCAAGCGTACCAGTCGGGATTGTGGAAATCGATCGCGTGCAGGATCGGCTGCACCTCCATCATGAAGGACCAGGCGGCGCGCGACAGGTGGCGTGGCTGGCCGCCGATCACCTGCGGTTCGTTCAGCCACGCGATGGTGTCCGCCGACATCGGCACCCGCAGGCTGCGCCGCATGGGCGCGTAGGAGCCGAGGTAGAACTTCAGGAAATGCGCCACGTCGCCGGGCCGGTTCGCCGGATCGAACTGCGCGTCCACCCGGTAGCGGTAGCGCATGTAGTCGGCATAGGCGAAGAGCGGCGCGGGCAGGGCGCCGTCGTGCCCCTCCGCAAGGTAGTCGCGCGGCGCGAAGATCTTCGCCTGTGCCGCGCTGCAGGGCGGCGCGGGGCGGGCCGCAGGCAGGGGCGTGTCCCGGAGCCTGTCGGGCGACAGCCGCTCTGCCAGCAGTTCCAGCCCGCCATACAGCCGCTTGCGCAGGGCGCTGCCGCGCAGCGGGGCCTCCTCCGCGCCGTGGGCGACCTCCACGATCTGCACCTGTTCGAGGAAGAGGCTGCGGTCTCCCGAGAGCACGCGCAGGTCCACCCGCCCGGAATTGGCCAGCGCGATGCGGGTCATTTCCGGCGTCACGGGGATGACGAAGCCATGCCGCCCGTCGCCGACCCCGGCCTTCTCCAGGTCGCGGCGGTGCACGTTGGCGGCGCCCTCGTGGATGCGCGCACCCTGCACGAAGACGCCGACGCGCAGCATCTGCTGCCCTGCCGTCACGGGCTGCACCCAGCCGACGATCTCGCCGCCCATCACCCCGTCGACATAGCCGCGAAATCCGCCGCGATGGTGCTCGACGCGGGTGCGCAACTTGCGCAGCCCGTCAGTGAGTGAGCGCATCGAAATCCGCCTTCGCCATCATCGCCGCCAGTTCGCGCACGTCGATCTGCGGCTGCCAGCCGAGCTTGTCCCGAGCCTTCGTCGCGTCGCCGATCAGCAGGTCGACCTCTGCTGGACGGTAGAACTTCGGGTTGACCTTCATCACCAACCGCCCGGTCCGGCGGTCGTGCGCCGTCTCCGTCTCAGCGGTCCCTTGCCAGTCGAGCGACATGTCCAGAGTCTCCGCGACATAGGTAAAGAAGTCACGAATGGTGGTCGTCACCCCGGTGGCTAGTACGTAATCGTCTGCCTCTTCCTGTTGGAGCATCCGCCACATACCCTCGACATAGTCGCCGGCAAAGCCCCAGTCGCGCTTGACGTCAATATTGCCCAGTTCCACCGGCGCGTTGCTGCCCCGAGCGATCCGCGCCAGTCCTTGGCTAATCTTGCGGGTAACGAACTCCTTCCCGCGCAGCGGCGATTCATGGTTGAACAGGATCCCCGAGGAGGCGTGCATCCCGAAACTCTCGCGGTAATTCACCGTGATGTAATAGCCGTATACCTTGGCCACGCCGTACGGCGAACGGGGATAGAGACGGGTGGTCTCGCGTTGAGGCACCTCCTGCGCGAGGCCGAACATCTCGGAGGTAGAGGCCTGATAGAAGCGGGTTTGGGGCGAGAGCGTCCGCAGCGTGTCGAGGATACGCACCACCGCCATACCGTCCACGTCGGCGGTATAGACCGGCAACTCCCACGACGTGGCGACAAAGCTCTGCGCGGCAAGATTGTAGAACTCGTCGGGCCTGGTCTTCTGGATCACGCGGAAGATGCTGTTGGGCTCGGCCAAGTCGAGCTCGTGCATCTCAATATCGCCGGTGATACCTAGAAAGTCCAGGCGCGTGGTTTCCGGCTGCGAGATCCGCCGCACGCCGCCATGTACCGCGTAGCCCTTCTCCAGCAGAAGTTTCGCGAGGTAGGCGCCGTCCTGCCCAGTGATACCGGTAATGAATGCTGTCTTCATTGATCGCCCTGCGTTGTCGCGAACCCGTTGTCTCACCACCAAGGTTAAATGCGAGTTAAACGCAAATCGTAGAGCGCAAATAAGAAGAGAGTAAGGAACGAGCGCAGTAGCTCTCCAAATTAACAACTGAACCGCGCCGAGTTTGCCGGAGGCTCCAACTCCTAAGTAGGCTGGAGCATCATGAGCAAGACGACGAACAAGTTTTCCCCGAAGTGCGCGAACGTGCGGTGCGCTTGGTTCTCGACAATGAGGGTCAGCATGGATCGCGCTGGCAGGCAGTCATGTCGATCGCGGCGAAGATTGGCTGTGCGCCCCAGACCCTGAACGACTGGGCCAAAAAGGCCGAGGTCGACAGCGGCAAGCGCGCTCTGGCATCCCGGCCGACCTGGCGGAGAAGGTGAAGGCGCTGGAGCGGGAGAACCGGGAACCGCGCTAGGCCAACGAGATTCTGCGCAAGGCGAGCGCATATTTTGCGATGGCGGAGCTCGACCGCCGGTCGAAGTGATGGTCGGGTTCATCGACGATCAGCGAGGGGAGCACGGGGTCGAGCCGATTTGCAGGGTTCTGCCGATCGCCCCGTCCACCTACTATGATCACCTGGCGAAGCGTGCCAATCCGGCCCGGTTGTTGGATCGCGCCCGGCGCGACGCAGTCTTGCGGCCAGAGATCGGGCGCGTGTTCGAGGAGAACTGGAGGGTCTAGGGCGTGCGCAAGGTCTGGCGTCAGCTGGATCGCGAAGGCTTCGATGTCGCCCGTTGCACAGTCGCCAGGCTGATGAAGGATATGGGTATTCAAGGCATTATCCGCGGCAAGCCACACAGAACGACGGTGCCGGATAGAAAGGCTCCATGCCCTTTGGACAAGGTGAACCGACAGTTCAGGGGTCCAGCGGGCGTTGTTGCAGAACTCTGACTGCGGTCGATACACAGAGTGAATCCGGTCGGTTAGACGGTCTGCATGAGCAAGCCTTTCCCCGCCCGCTACCGCACGACGAACTGGTCCAGCTACAACGCTGCCTTGCGCAAGCGCGGCTCAATGCTGGTCTGGATAGACCGGGAGATGGCTTGGCTGGCGCCGCATGAAGGTCGGCTCGGACGTCCACCCGTCTTCTCAGATGCCGCTATCCAGTTTTGCCTGTCGGTCAAAGTTCTCTTCAAGCTGCCCTTGCGACAGACCGCCGGTATGGTGGCCAGCCTGCTCCGGCTGGCGGGGTTGAACTGGTCCGTCCCCGACTTCAGCACCCTGTGCCGCAGGCAAAAGACCTTGGCGGTCCAGATCCCGTTTCGCCGCTCCGATGGCCCGCTCAACTTGCTCGTGGATAGCACGGGCATCAAGTTCCTCGGCGACGGTGAGTGGCAGGCCCGCAAGCACGGCGCCCAAGGCCGTCGAGTTCACTCCAAGCCGCGATGGCGACAGCCCGATCCTACCCGAGCTACTCGGCCAGATCCCCGAGGACGAGCAGATCGGCACGGTGACCGCCGACGGTGCCTACGACACACGTCGCTGCCATGCTGCCATCGTCGACCGGCAGGCCACACCGATCATCCCGATCCGGAGAAACGGGCGCGCCTGGAAGGAAGACGGCCCGGCAGCGAAGGCGCGGAACGAGACGCTACGCGCCACGAAGCACTACGGCCGCGCATTCTGGAAGCACTGGACCGGATACCACGCACGCAGCCGCGTGGAGGCGAAGATGCGATGCCTCAAGGCATTCGGCGAACGCATCGCCGCAAGAGACCCCGACCGCCAAACCGCCGAGATCCACATTCGCGTCGCACTCATGAACCGCTTCAATGCCCTCGGCACTGCCGAGATCGTTCGCGTTACATAACCTCAGCGGGGGGAGGGGAAGTCATACCTCAAGCGTGAGTTCTGCAACAACGCCGGTCCAGCGCCGAACATGCTCTGGGTTAGCGATTTCACCTACGTCGCCACTTGGAGGGGCTTCATGTATGTGGCTTTCGTCATCGACGCCTACGCACGCCGGATCGCCGGCTGGGGGGCGAGCCAAACAGCTCACGCAGGCTTGGTGCTCGATGCGCTTGAACAGGCTGTCCATGATCGCCGCCCGGTCAAGGGCGCGGGGCTCGTCCACCATTCCGACCGCGGGTCGCAATACCTGTCCATTCGCTACACCGAGCGGCTGGGCGAGGCCGGCATCTAGCCATCCGTGGGCAGCGTCGGCGACAGCTACGACAACGCGTTGGCCGAGACGATCAGGGCTCGCTTCCATTTATGGATCATCGTCGGATGCACCCCGAACCGGCTTGCCAGCTCGGCGGCCGTCTCCTCGCCTTTCAGGGCTTCCAGCGCGACCTTCGCCTTGAACTCAGGCGCGTGCTGCTTGCGTTTCGACATCTCTGATCTCCTTCTCGTCGAAGATCAGCAGACTGCAAATCGTAGCTTATGTCAGTGTCCGAATTTCGGGGGGTAGCTCAGTGTTGCTTGTTGCGCGAGTTGACTTTGTTAGCCAGCAAGCCGGCAGGAGTTAGCAGGGTTGATGCTATTGCCACGCCAAACATGCTAGCCACCCAGTCGGTGAACTCCATTTTTCGGTCAACTAGTGGCTGTAAGACTTCAATGATGGCGCATAAAAGAGCGATTGCAGGGATTAGGCGCCAGATCCACTTGGGTCGAGCAAGCGCAGCAGGCGCGATGATAGCTCCAAACGCCACAGCATGCTGAATTTTGTCGTAGTAAGCTGGCGCTTCTTCGATGGTATGGGCTGGTACGTATGCAATGGTTTTCTCTGGGAGCAATGTTAGCAGCGTCACTGACGCAGCTAAGGCGGTCACAGCTGAGATCGTATAAGCGGCATCTCTTTTCATGTTCTCTACTCATCATGTCCTGAGAGGATTCGCGAGATGAAATCGTATGCTTTACGAACACGGCTATATTTTGCATAAACACTTGCTGCTAAATTTGGCGCTGTGAGCTGCTCTGCCTCCTGAGAAGTGGGTCGATGGCACGAGCTTCTGTGGACCGGCATGCAAAAATGACCCCGTAGCGGGGTAATCGGCGCCCAAAAATGACCCCCTTACACTGATGGTCATGATGCTCCCGAGGCCCAAAGGGACCCGGTTCTGGTGATGCCGGGCTCTGGACCGTCGCCAGCCAGGCTGAGCAAGCCTATGAGATGGACACGCCGGAACTGCATCGAACCAGCATCTTGTCGGCAGCCTTCCAGACTGACCACGGACCGAAGCGCTGAGCTATCGATGGATGGGAAGGGCCGCTTCCTCGACAACATCTTCATCGAGAGGCTGTGGCGCACCCTGAAATACGAATGCGTTTACCTGCATGCCTGGGAGACCGGATCGGAGACGAAAGCGGCGATCCGGAAATGGATGACCTTCTACAACCACCAGCGCCCGCATTCAGCCCTGGGCGGCCAACCTCCGGCGCTGGTCTATTGGCAGAGAAATGATATCAAGCAACCCCATCAGCAGGTGCAACGAGTAGCTTAAATTACGCCAGATCCTGTCCAAGAGATGGGGAGTAGCTCAAAAATCCAGCTCCCGGCGGTCCAAGGTTGGGAAACAGTTCACAAGCGAGCGTGCCGAGATGACGATCAAGGAAGGCTTTGCCACCAAGCTGTTCAACATGCTGAAGGCCCGCAAGGCCCGGCAGCAGAACTGAGAAGGACACCTCCCATGTGCGGAATCGTCGGCGTTCTAGGGACCCATGAGGTCGCCCCCATCCTCGTCGAGGCGCTGAAGCGGCTCGAATACCGCGGCTACGACAGCGCGGGCATCGCCACCGTGAACGGCGGCCACCTGGACCGCCGGCGGGCCGTGGGCAAGCTCATCAACCTGTCGGACGCGCTGGTGCACGATCCGTTGCGCGGCAAGTCCGGCATCGGCCACACCCGCTGGGCCACCCACGGCGCCCCCTCGGAGGTCAACGCCCACCCGCACAAGCGCGGCCCGGTGGCGGTGGTCCACAACGGCATCATCGAGAACTACAAGGACCTGCGGGCGAAATTGTCGGACGCCGGCCTGCTGCCCGAGACGGAGACCGACACCGAAACCGTGGCCATGCTGACGCAGCACCACATGGCGCAGGGCAAGTCGCCGGTGGAGGCGGCCATCGCCACCGTCGACGAGCTGGAAGGCGCCTTTGCGCTGGCCTTCCTGTTCGACGGCCAGGAAGACCTGTTGGTCGCCGCGCGCAAGGGCAGCCCGCTGGCCGTGGGCCACGGCGAGGGCGAGAACTACGTGGGCTCCGACGCCATCGCGCTGGCCCCGCTGACCGACCGCATCACCTACCTGGAGGAGGGCGACCTCGCCATCCTGACGCGCGAGACGATCGAGATCCGCGACCGCGAGGGCCGCCGCGTCAACCGCGAGGCGCGGACCATCAACATGGACACCGCCCGCGTCGACAAGGGCGGCTACAAGCACTTCATGGCAAAGGAAATCGCCGAGCAGCCCTCCGTGATTTCGGCCTGCCTGTCCGCCTACCTGGCCGAAAGCGGCGTCGCCCTGCCCGATCCGGGCATCGACTTCACCACCATCGACCGGCTGACAATCTCCGCCTGCGGCACCGCCTACCTTGCGGGGCTCACCGCCAAATACTGGTTCGAGCAGATCGCGGGCCTGCCGGTGGACGTGGATATCGCCTCGGAATTCCGCTACCGCGAGCCGCCGATCCCGCCGAAGACCGCCGCGCTGTTCATTTCCCAGTCGGGAGAGACCGCCGACACGCTGGCCGCGCTGCGCTATTGCCGGGACAAGGCCTCGGTCGTCTGGTCGGTGGTCAACGTGCCCGAAAGCTCCATCGCGCGGGAAAGCGACCTGGCCCTGCCGATCCACGCCGGGATCGAGATCGGCGTCGCCTCCACCAAGGCCTTCACCTGCCAGTTGACGGTGCTGCTGTTGCTTGCGCTGAAGGCGGCGGAAGATCGCGGCCGCCTGACGCCCGAGCGCCGCGACGACATCCTGACCGCGCTGCGCGCGCTGCCGGGCACCTTCAACGCAGCACTCGGCCGCGACGAGGTCATCGCACAGGCCGCCCGCCGCCTGTCGGAAGCGCGCGACATCCTGTTCCTGGGGCGTGGGCTGATGTACCCGCTCGCCCATGAGGGCGCATTGAAACTTAAGGAAATCAGCTACATACACGCCGAAGCTTATGCATCTGGCGAACTGAAGCACGGCCCCATCGCGCTGATCGACAAGAATGTGCCGGTGGTGGTGCTGGCGCCGAAGGACAGTCTCTTCGAAAAGACCGTCTCCAACATGCAGGAGGTCATGGCCCGTGGCGGCCAGGTCCTGCTGGTGACCGACAGCGCGGGCGCGTCCATTGCCGGCAACGACGTGTGGAAGGTCATCCAGATGCCCGAGGTGCCGGGGATCCTAACGCCGATCCTCTATGCCCTGCCCGCGCAGCTGCTGGCCTACCACACCGCCATCGCGAAGGGCACGGACGTTGACCAGCCGCGCAATCTTGCGAAATCTGTAACGGTGGAATGAATGACCTGCTCCCTGTAGAGTCCGCGCTCTTTATGCGCTCTGTTCAGGGTTGGGTCCGTAAGCGCTGTCCCGATCACACGGTGACGGCATAAATCCACGGGGCCAGTTCATCGATATGGCTCTGCTTGTGTCCTTGAAAGATCGCAGTGAGCGTGGCTGAGAGGTGGCCCGACAACTCTGAACAGGCGAGTTAGGTGGATTTTCTGCTCTTGATCCGGCAGCGTGCAGTCACGAAGGAGTAAACATGGCGAGACGCCCTCATCAGGCGCTTGCCATGCGCACGCCTGTCGAGGCATTCAGATTAGCGGCCTAACCTGAGCAGATTCCGCTGGGTCGATACAGAATCTAGCAAATAAGATCACAACGAGTGCTTGTGTGAAACGCTAATTACATAATCAAACTTATCAGACAAACTTTTGTAAGCAGGGCACATTCTAAAGTGCGTTGCGACAGAAGCTCTATCTTGCTGGAAAGCAAGGAGAACTAATTTGGCCCATACGGAACTGAACCTGCGTGGAAGACGCCAGATCGAGGATATGCTGAATGCCAAGGCCCCGATCCGGAAGATTGCGGAGGCCATTGGCAGGCTGAGTACCTCCCCGACAATCGGACAGTGACTGGAGCTACGATCTACCGCGAGATCAAGCGCAACGCCTTCCGTGATGACGAATTGCCGGAGCTTAATGGGTACTACGGGATAATCGCTCAGAAGGATGCGTTGGCCAGACGTGCGCGGCGGCGGAAGCTGCTGAGGCTCGAGGCGCTGTCAGGCCATCGTCGACCAGCTCCAAGCCGGGTGGTCACCGGAGCAGATCGCTGGCCGCCTTGGGTTCAAGGGCCATGAAGCACGCATCAGCCACGAGACGATCTATGCTTGGATCTATGGCCCCGAGGGCCGCGCCGACGACCTCGCCCGGCACCTTCCCAGCCGCAGAAAGCAAAGAAGGCCACGCCATGCGCGCAGGTCACGCGGCAAGGTCTTTCCGCCGGAGCGGTCGATCCATCAGCGACCTGAACACGTCAAGTCACGGGAAATGTTCGGAGACCTGATGATCTTCGAGCGCGCCACGGGGAAGATGAACGTCGCGTCTCTGGTCGAACGCAAGACCCGCTTCGGTCCCGCCCCAGGGCTGATCATCCCGAAGATAGGTCCAGATCCGGCCCTCCTTCACGTCCTGCTGCCCGACGAGATGCGGCGCTTGAAGGCGCTCGAGGACGAGAACACGCGACTGAAGAAGATTGTGGCGGACCTGACGCTTGACCGGGAGATGTTGCAGGACGTCATCCGCCGAAAGCTCTGAAGCCTGATCGTCTGCGAGAGATCGTGACCGGGATGTGTGTCGACTGGGGCGTGTCGATCCGGAAGGCTTGTGGGGCCATCTGCTTCGACACGTCCAGCTACCACTACAAGTCCCGGCGGACGCATCAGGCTGCCGTCGAACGGCGGATCAAGGAGATCTGCGAAACGCGTGTGCGGTATGGTTACCGACGCGTACACGTTCTGCTGCGGCGAGAGGGATGGGTGATCAACATGAAGAAGACCCGGAGGATTTACAATGAGTTGGGGCTTCAGTTACGGCACAAGCACCCGAAGCGTCGGGTGAAGGCGAAGCTGCGGGAGGACCGCCAGGAAGCCATCGGCCCGAACGATGTCTGGGCGATGGACTTCGTTCACGACCAGCTCGCCATGGGCAAGAAGCTCCGCATCCTGACGGTGGTGGACACCCATTCCCGAATGTGCCCGGCGGCGGATCCCCGGTTCACCTACCGGGGCGAGGACGTCGTGCAGACGCTGGAGAAAGTCTGTGGCAGGATCGGCTATCCGAAGAACATTCGCGTGGACAACGGCAGCGAGTTCATATCCTGTGACCTCGATCTCTGGGCCTATGCGAACGACGTCGCGTTGGACTTCTCTCGGCCTGAGAAACCGACGGACAACGGGTTCATCGAGGCATTCAACAGCAAGCTCCGGTCTGAGTGTCTGAACGCGCACTAGTTCATGAGCTTTGCCGACGCCCGTGAAAAGTTGAAAGCTTGGCGTAGACACTACAACGAGGATCGTCCCCACAGCGCGATCGGATACAACGTCCCGATCGCCATGCATTATCCAATGACGCTACCAGCCCGCCATCGTGAAATAGCCGGGAAATTCCAGCTTCCGGCGGTCGAAGGTTGGGGAGCAGTGCACATTGAAAAATTACGCCAGTCCAGTTCATGGCAAAAAAGGTTGTACAATCCCGCCGCGTAGCGTCAGAAATCAGCGTGCGGGCACTCCCAAAATCCGGAGGAGCGAGTGCAAGCTGGCACTTGATCACCTTCCCTTTTAAGTAGATACGCCCAGTCACATACTCAGCATTTTGCTTGAGGTCACTAAACTTAATGTTTAAAATTTGAAAATATATACTACAAGATTGACCAAAAAACGTAAGAACGATAGGCTTCGACATCCTGATGCGCTTAAAAACTCTATCGCCTACAAGATTTTGAATTTATAGTGCTCTTCAGAGCAGCATTGGGGAGATTCATGCAATCAATAGATCTTGAGAAAATGTCTTTGGACGAGCTAAAGCAGCTTGAAAAGGACGTTAGCAAAGCCATAAAGAGCTTTGAGAAGCGTCAACTTGATGAGGCTCGCGCTGCGGCTGAAGCCGCTGCTAAGGAAATGGGGTTCTCTCTAGCCGATCTTGCCGTAGTGGCGAAGGCTTCAAAAGCTCCTCCAAAGTATCGTGACCCTAAGAACCCTGAACTAACTTGGTCAGGTCGTGGCCGCAAGCCATTTTGGTTTGCCAAAGCAATCGATGCAGGACACTCGCCTGAAGATCTCGAAATCTAACGATCAGCACATTGATCATAGATTGTCGTCTCATATGCGGAACCTGTGCTTTTCTTTTGTTGAGGCACGCCATTTATTCTCCTTTGAGTTGTGCAGATCAGTTCATGGCTGAACCAAGACATGAACAGCGCTCCTCCTTTTCCTAGGTCGCAGCCTCTGTGCTAGCTAGGAAGAGGAAGCCGTCGTTTCCAGCTTCGAGAATGTCGCTTGAAGGGTGAGATGACCGAAGTTGTTGCTGGTGACCTTGGAATCCACGCTTAGGCAGCGCATCGTGCAGCAATGTCACGAAAGGGGCTGAGGACGCAGGCACACTCGCCGAAGGCCCGCGATATAGTGATGACAACTTTGGAAACGCGACGCCCACGCTGCCGTCCGGCTACACCGGCTACTACAGATGTCTAAAGTTTTTTCGTTAGCCACCGCTCTCGCCGTGACCATTACCTATTGCCACGGAAGCCGAAGCCAAGGCTTCGTCAAAACCGTGCAGACATCAATAATAAATTAACTTCAGCATGGTGCTCTTCAGCCATGCGCCCTTCCAACCGAAACCGCCGCCCCTACCCAATATCCGACCGCATGATCGACGCACTCATGTTCATCTTGGGGTGGGCACTCGTGGCTTTTCCGGCCTTCCTTCTTATGCGATAAGTGACTGATATTTAATAATATTAAGCCAATTTCAAGATCAGCCAAAATGCTGCGAATGCCAAAAGCACTAACGCCATGAGAATCAGAAGGTACTTCAGCCAAGAACGGTTGTAGAATGGAGTGCTATTATGACAGCCTCCGCACCGATCGCTCCCATAGCGCAATGAATGACCGCACTGCTGACAGGAGAAAAACCGTAAGACTTTCAAATTGCACCCGATGATCTACAATTTTCCGTAGCTGCACTCTGCGCCAGCCTGAGGGAAAGCCGCAATATCGAAGGCATGGCGAAAGCGCCATCGTCTAACATTCTTGCACCACCTTGCTGCACTGCGGAAAAAAATGGCTATGAAACGTTTACACCTCCTAGCGGATTTGTTGCGCAAAGGTTGAGAAGGATTCGTCTCGCGAATCCAGCGTGGTAGCTGATCTGCATGAACAGGCCCATCCCGCCGAGCTACAAGACCAAGAACTGGCCGGCCTGTAACGAAGCACTGAAGCAGCGCGGATCCCTCACGATCTGGTTCGATCCGAACATGGTCTGGGTGCCGCCACCGGCGGGCAAGCGAGGCCGGCAGCCGCAGTAGAGCGATGCCGCGATCCAGACCTGCCTGACGATGAAGGTCCTTTTCGGCATGGCCCTCCGGCAGACGACCGCGCTTCTGGATCGCCTCACCCATCACTGCGACATCATCGAAACCGGCAACGCCCTCAACCCTGTCAAAACCGCCGCGTGATGCTGTCCACCCGGAGGGGCGCTCCAATAGGGGGTCAAAGTTCGCTGCCGATTGACAATGATCCTGCAAATGCCCGGTAGGTCAAAGTTGGATTTGAGGCTACGGGTGGCCAGGAATGGGTGCTCTGTACGGAGCTTGCTGCCGTAGAAATCGCAGCCGTTCAGTTGCCTCAGGCGCAGATCAAGGCCTTCGTGTTGTCCCGGGGCACGCGGGCGAAGACCGACCGGATCGATGCGGACCTCATCGCAACCGGTGTTCTGCTCCCACCTACCGTTCGGCTTCCTGATCTGAGATCGGCTCCTTGGGAGCGGATCAGGAAGGAGGTTCTCACGGAGGATGGAGGTCGGCGGCGCAACCGCAAATGGCCTGACACCGTGAAGGCGCGGATTGTGGCCGAGACGTTGCGGCCCGATGCGACGGTTGCTGCCGTTGCACGGCGGCACGGGATCAAGGCAAACCACCTGTCAGCATGGCGAACCTTGGCTCGGCAGGGCAAGTTGGTGCTGCCAGCTCCCGAAGACGAGGTGGAGTTCGCGGCAATGGTGGTTACGACACCGTTGCCGGAGGGAGAGCCAAGCCCGGATGCCCCCATAGAGATCACCATGGGCGCAGTCACGATCCGGTTGGCAGCTACGACTCCGGTGGCGCGCATCGCGGCGAACCCCCATTGCATCGGTGCCGTAGAGGCAGTCGTAAAAGCTGCCCCAGCGCGCATTCTCGGCGCTCAGCACAAAGCGGGCAGTTGCGCGCCGGACGTGGGCCGACATCCTGCGCAGAGCGTGTGGAGCGCCCAACGTCTGCGCGCCCCTGCACGCCCGTATCGCTCGACGCGTCCTGCGTCCAACCTTTCCCTTGCCATGCCCGACGCCCTGCGGGACAACGCAACCGACGCACGAATGGAGTCCAGACATGGCGCCCAAATTCGGAACAAGCGGCCTGCGCGGCCTGGTGGTGGAGATCACCGAAGACCTGGTGCATGACTACGTGTCCGCGTTCCTCACCTCCTGCCCACACGGCGGATCGGTGCATGTGGGCCGGGACCTCCGCCCCTCGTCGCCGCAGATTTCGGGTTGGGTCATAGACGCGGTGCGCAACGCCGGGCTGGAGGCCGTGGACTGCGGTGCCCTGCCCACACCCGCGCTGGCGCTGTCTTCGTTGGAAGCCGGGGCGGCGGCTGTCATGATTACCGGTTCCCACATCCCGGCGGATCGCAACGGGCTGAAGTTCTACGTGCCTTCCGGCGAGATTTCGAAAGCCGACGAGACCCGGATCAACGCCGCCCTCGGCCAGCCGCGCGCGACCGGTGCACAGGGCGACCTGGCGGTCGCACAGGCGCAGGACGCTTACCGGGCGCGTTACGTGTCCGCTTGCGGGCGATGCCTCGACGGGATGACCGTGGGTGTCTACCAGCACAGCTCCGTGGCGCGCGATTTGATGATGGAGGTTTTCCAGGCGCTTGGCGCGGAAACCGTCGCAATCGCGCGCTCCGACGTGTTCATCCCCGTCGATACGGAGGCGCTGGATCCCGAGACGAAGGAGTTGTTCGCCGGATGGTTTCAGGCACATGGTCTGGATGTCCTTGTCTCCACCGATGGCGATGCCGACCGGCCCATGGTGGTGGACGATGCGCAACGGGTGGTGCCGGGCGATGTGCTGGGCGCGCTGACTGCCAAGGCGCTGGGGGCAAAGATCGTCTGCACGCCCGTGTCCTCGAACTCCATGATCGGCGATGCCTCGTTCGGTTTTGAACGTGTGGAGCGGACGAAGATCGGATCGCCCTTCGTGATCGCCGCGATGGAAGAGGCGCTGGCCGGCGATCCCGCGGCGCGCGTTGTCGGCTACGAAGCGAACGGCGGGTTCCTTCTCGGTTTCACCGCCGACGCCCCTGCCGGTCCGCTCAAACCGCTGATGACCCGCGACTGCCTGCTGCCCATCGTGGCCCCTTTGGCCGCGGCCAAGGCAGAGGGCGTCACCCTTTCCGCGCTGTGGGACGCTCTCCCTGCCGTGTACACCGCCGCCGACCGTATCCAGGGAATCGAAACGGAGGTGTCCAAGGCTTTCATCGCGGAACTCAGCGGCTCCGCTGACGCTCGGGCGGCGTTCTTCGACGGCTACGGGACAGAGGCGGGCGTGGACGAAACCGATGGCCTTCGCACGACCTTTTCCGATGGCAGCGTCGTGCACCTGCGCCCCTCCGGAAACGCTCCGGAATTCCGCTGCTACGCCGAGGCCGCGACCCGGGACGGCGCGGAAAAACTGGTAACGGGGACGTTGGCAAAGCTGCGTGAGCGTCTTTCCTGACCCTACCGGGGCGACGGCGAAGGACGGCCTGCGCCGTCCCGGTCCGTTGACAAACACCTGCGCGCCGCCCAAGGGTCTGCACCGAACGGCGGGCAGTTTGGGAGTGCGTTCATGAAAATCGCGATGATCGGAACCGGCTACGTGGGCCTCGTGTCCGGTGTCTGTTCTAGGATGCACTCGCCGCCGCCTGCCACAATCCAGTTCTCAAGCTTGCCGCCAAACGCCTCAAAGAGCGCGGAAAGCCACACAAACTCATCATCATCGCAATCGCCAACGCGATCATCAAAACTGGCATAGCTTGGCAGGTTCAGCTCCAAAAATAGACACGGTTGCTAAGGCAGGAAACGGGACAAAACCAGGTCAAAACCGATACAGACATTTACGATTTTTCCATCCCGGTTTTTCGTCACCACCTGCCCTGCCTCTTAGAAACTGGAGCGCTGGATGTTGGAGCTTTCAGCTAAGCTGTCTTAGCTACGAGACGTATAAAAACCTGATGCGTCGAAGTTCAGAGATGCGGAAGGGCGTTCGCGCTCTGGCTATGCGAGCAGGAACACCGGTCGCGGAGATCTGTCGCAAACCTGGTATCGCTCAGGCGACCTATTTCAACAAGAAGTAGGCGGCCCTCTGACTGACGAGATAAGAGGACTGAAGGCGCCCGACGAGAACAAGCGGATTACGGATCGCCAAGAAGCCGTCGGCAGAATGATGTCTACGCAATGGACTTCGTTCGTAACCAGCTCACCATGGGAAAAAGCTGCGGATCCTGACCGTGATCGAAGTACCGCGAGATAAGATTATCATGTCCCAATCGTTATGCAATACTCCGGTGGAGTCACCAGCCCATCATCGCTTGACGGCCAGAAAAATCAGATTGCGGCTATCCAAGGAAATCCGGCTAAAAAGAAGCTCCTTCACGCAGCTTGTTTTTCTGACAACCTTTCCTTGTACGCAAACATGGATCGCTTCTTTCATACGGTTTTTCTTTTTTTGGGCGCAGGATACGCACACAAAATGGCCTAGCTATTCAGCCAAAATAACGTCGCCAATATCGCAAATAGGCCGAACGGGAACCACCAGCGATTTAAGAGGGGTGTCGGTCGGAAACAGTATGGGCACGCCGAGCAAGCGTACCGCAGCTCATAGTTGCAACTACATCGGATCAAGCGCAATCCTCGTGATGTCGAGTTTCCTTTTTCTTTCCGTGATCTGGCCACGATCCTCCCCTCCACCGAGTTGGCACTAGGCGTGCTGCTTCCCCTGAAACGGAAGACAGCACTGCGGCCACAGAATCCGTGGAGCAGGTTAATGCTTCGTTAACTTAGACAGGCACCATCGTCACTTTTCAGACAGGCTGACGAGAGCACACCCAAGCTCGGAACCGCTTACTCAACGTCAGAAATTCGGTTGGGTCGGTAACGCCTTCTGACCTGCTCCCCTCGAAGTCTGCGTTTATCAGTTTGCTTTGTTCAGGGTTGATGTGAGCTTTGTCCCGTTGTCGCTGGCGACCATGCAGGGGAAGCATCGCACCTCTGCGATCAGCTCCCGCGCCACCTAGGCTCCGGTCGCGGCTGGATGAAAGTTCCGTGGCAGGTCAGCTGGGCAAACGGCAAGTCGTGGCGTTTTCTTAAGATGGAGAAATCCTCATCCGTTTCCGACAAAGATCTCCAAGTCCGCGCATCCATGCTTCAAAAAATCTGCTGAAAACCTATCCCTTGGTAAGCGCGTCGATGGCCTTCAGCCCCTTCAGGATGCGCCCCAGATCCGCGACCGGCACCATGTTCGGCCCGTCGGACGGCGCGGTGTCCGGGTCCTCGTGCGTCTCCATGAAGACCGCCGCCGCCCCCACCGCCAGCGCCGCGCGTGCCAGCGGTTCGACGTATTCGCGCTTGCCACCCGTGGACTTGCCCTGCCCGCCCGGCATCTGCACCGAATGGGTGGCGTCCATCACCACCGGGTAGCCCGTCCCGGCCATGATCGGCAGCGACCGGAAATCGCTGACCAGCATGTTGTAGCCGAAGGTCGTGCCGCGCTCACACAGCAGGATGCGGTCGTTGCCGGTCGAGGCGATCTTCTCCGCCACGTTGCCCATGTCCCAGGGGGCCAGGAACTGGCCCTTCTTGACGTTGATCGCCGCGCCCGTCTCTCCGGCGGCCAGAAGCAGGTCGGTCTGGCGGCAGAGGAAGGCAGGGATCTGCAGGACGTCCACCACCTCGGCCACGGGGGCGCATTGCTCCGGTCCGTGCACGTCGGTCAGAACCGGCACGCCGAATTCCTCGCGGATCAGGCCGAGGATCTTCAGTCCCTCGTTCATCCCGAGCCCGCGCCGCCCCTCCAGCGAAGAGCGGTTCGCCTTGTCGTAGCTCGCCTTGAAGATCCAGCGTGTGCCCGCGGCCTCGGCGGCGGCGGCGATCTTCTCGGCCAGCATCCGGGCGTGGTCGTGCGATTCAAGCTGGCAGGGCCCGGCGATCAGCACGAAGGGGCGGTTCTGGGCGATGGCGACATCGCCGGCGGGGGCGGAAACGGTGACGGTCTTCATGCGATGCCTTCCTTCTTCAGCACACCTTCGATGCGGGCGACGTCGACGGGGTTGTTGAGTTCCCAGAACACCCGGCCGCGCGCCTCGACGGGCACGCAGGTCACCGTGCCGCCGTTTTCGAGAAAGCGCAGCTGCTCCAGCCCCTCGGCGCGCTCCACCGGGCCTTCCTCCCAAGCCATGTAGGCGGCCAACGCCGCCGGACGATATGCATAGACGCCGACATGGTGCCAGACCTCCGGCGGGGTTTCGAGGTTGCCGACGTAAGGCAGCACCTCCTTCGAGAAGTAGATCGCCGTGCCGTCGCGGCGCAGCACCGCCGTGGTGCCGCCGACCCGGCCCGCGTGGCGGTCCGAGACGAAGTTCGACAGGGTGTCGTGGTCGCATTTCAGCACCGGGGTGGCCATCTCGACCTTGTCGTCCCGCATGGCCGCGATCAGCGCCTCGACAAACCACGGCGGCGTCAGGGGGGCGTCGCCCTGCAGGTTCACCACCACCTCCGGCGCCTCAGGCAGCTGCGCCACGCCCTCGGCACAGCGCTCGGTGCCGTTGCGCGCCCGGTCCGAGGTCATCAGCACCTCGGCGCCGAAGGCCCGCGCCGCGTCGCGGATCCGGACATCGTCGGTCAGCACATAGACCGCATCCGCCCCCTTCACCTGCCGCGCCGCTTCCCAAGCGCGCTGGATCAGGCTCTTTTCATGCCCGGTGGCCCCCTTCAGCCCAACCAGCGGCTTGCCCGGATACCGGGACGAGGCATAGCGGGCGGGAATGAAGATCACGGTTTTCATGGGAATTGACCCTGTAACTGCGTTGCTTTGGGGAAGGGCGCTCTGCCCTGCCGGTGTCTGTCGGGGCGTGGGCATGTCCCTGCCCTGCGTCCCATGTTCTCGCGATCCGGCGCCGCTGTCACGCCACCCCGGCGCGCAGCGCGTCGTGGATGTGGATCAGCCCGGTCAGCCTGCCCCCCTCGGTGACCGGCAGGACGGTGCGTTTGGAGTCGTTCATGACCCCCAGCGCCTCCAGCAGCAGGGTGTCGGGCGAGGTGGTCAGGGGGGCGCGGGTCGCCACCTCACCGGCGCTGCAGTCCATCAGCCCGGACATGTTGCGACGCAGGTCGCCGTCGGTGATGATCCCCGTCAGCAGACCCTGTTCCACCAGAAGGGCCACGCCGAACCCCTTCTGCGACATGATCAGTAGCACGTCCGGCATGGGCGTATCGACGGCCACCACGGGCAGTTCGTCGCCGGTGTGCATGACCGCCGTCACCCGCAAAAGCTGCGCGCCCAGCGTGCCGCCGGGGTGGAAGGCGGCAAAGCTTTCGCGGTCGAAGCCCCGGTGCCGCATCATCGCCACCGCCAGCGCGTCGCCAAGCGCCATGGCCATCGTCGTCGAGGTTGTGGGCGCCATGCCGATGGCACAGGCCTCCGGCGCGTCGGGCATCAGCAGCACATGGTCCGCGGCCTGCGCCAGCGTGCTGTTGGCCCGCCGGGTCATCGCCACCAGCGGCACGGAGAACCGCGCGCAATGAGCAATCATGTCGGCCAGTTCCTTCGTCTCGCCCGAGTTGGAGATCAGGATCACCGCGTCGGCGCGGGTGATCATCCCGAGATCCCCGTGCGAGGCCTCGCCGGGGTGCACGGTCTGCGCCGGCGACCCGGTAGAGGCGAAGGTCGCCGCCATCTTGGCCGCCACGTGCCCCGACTTGCCCATGCCCGAGACGATGATGCGCCCCGGCACCTCCAGCAGCATGGCGGTGACCGCGTCGAAGCTTTCGGGCAGTTCCCGGGCCAGCCGGTGCAGTGCCTCGCCTTCGGTGGTCAGCACCTGACGGGCGATCTCGGAGGGGGGCGGGGAGGATGGGGACATGGAAGGGAAGCGCCTGTTTTCAGGCGTTCTCTAGCCGGTTCGGCCGGGCTTGTCCAACGTCACCGGGCGGGATGGCACAGGCGAGTCTGCGCCACGCAGCCTCCGATACCGGCAGAGCACAAGCGCGTCAAAAAATAGCGATACGGACACCGGCCCCCTTCAACTTGGGGAACAATGGCTCAATGACATAGCGTGGATGAGACAATTATGACCGAAATCTTAACCCGTCCCGGGCGAGGATCGCGGGCGAAAGGTCCCGCACCCATGTCCCAGTCCGCTCTCTCCCCCGTCCCTGCCCTGCCCCGGATCACCGTCCTGATGGCCTGCCACCAGGGCGCCGCGCACCTGGGCCAACAGCTCGCCTCCATCGCCGCGCAAGAGGGCGTGGACTGGCACCTGCGCGCCTCCGACGACGGGCCGGGACAAGCGGCGGACGACGGCACCGCCGCCCTCCTCGCCCGCTTCCGGGACGCCCATCCCCACCGGGTGACGCTGCACGAGGGGCCGCGCCGCGGGGCGTCGGTGCATTTCCTGTCGCTGCTCTGCGCCCCGGACCTCGGCCCCGGGCCCGTGGCGCTCTCGGACCAAGACGACATCTGGTATCCGGCAAAGCTCAGACAGGCTCTGTCACGCCTGAACTCCATCCCTGGCCCGGCGGCCTACACCGCCCGCAGCCGCCACGTCGACACCCACGGCCACCCGCTCGGCCTGTCGCGCAGGCCCCGCGGCGCCCCCTCCTTCGGCAATGCGCTGGTACAGAACCGGGTCTCCGGCCACGCGGCGGTGCTGAACCCGCAGGCGCTGGCGCTGGTGCGCGCCGTTGGCCCGGTGGACGTCCCCTTCCACGACTGGTGGCTGGCGCTGCTGATCACCGGCGCCGGCGGCACGGTGGTCGAGGATGACGCCGTGGTGCTCGACTACCGCCAGCACGGGGAAAACGTGCTGGGCGCGCCGCGCGGCTGGCGTGCCCGGCTGACCCGCGCCGTCCGGGTGCTGGGGCCGGAGGGCCGCCGGATCATGGCCGCCAACCGCACGGCCCTCGCCCGCGCCGCCCCTTTTCTGACCGGGGATGCACGCGCCCTGCTCGCCCGGCTGGATACAGCCCCCGCGCATGGCCCCGCCCGCCTCCGGGCGCTCTCCCGCCTGGGCGTCCGGCGCGACGCGCCTGCGGCACAAGCCGTCCTCGCCCTCGCTGCCACTTTCGGCCGCTACTGAACGCCCCCGAGACCCCGGGTCCGAACGCCGCCCCGCCCTTCATCTTGGCGGAAAATACCTCGGGGGAGCCGCTCCACAGGAGCGGTGGGGACAGCGCCCCTCAACCGGTTTCGCGCGCGAAACCGGGACGGATCAGGCGGCGGCCATGGCCTGCACGTGGTGGGCGATGGCGTCTTCCACGTCGTCGTAATACCACGCGCGCCCGTGCTCCAGCACGATGCCGCTGTCGCACAAAAGCCGGATCTGCGGCAGGGCGTGGCTGCAGACCAGCGCCCCCGCCGAGCGCAACCGCGCCTTGAACAGCGCGTCCGAACGTTCGCGAAAGGCCGCATCCCCCACGGCGGTGATCTCGTCCACCAGGTAGACGTCGAAATGGATGCCCATGGAGATGCCGAAGGCCAGCCGCGACCGCATCCCCGAGGAATAGGTGCGGATCGGCATCCGGAAATGCGGCCCCAGGCCGGCGAAATCCTCGACGAAGTCCACCAGCTCGTCGGTGTCGACCCCGTAGATCCGCGCCACGAAGCGGCAGTTCTGCTGGCCCGTCAGATCGGGGTGGAACGATCCGGCGAAGCCCACGGGCCAGGACACCTGGCCGGTGGTGACGATCCGCCCCTCCGTCGGCCGGGTTGCGCCCGAGACCATGCGCAGCACCGTCGACTTCCCCGCGCCGTTGCGGCCCAGAAGCCCAACGGACCGCCCGGTCGGCACGGTCAGGCTCATGCCCGAGACCACGGTGACCACCTTGCCTTCCGTGACGTAGCGCTTGGTGACGTTCTCGAAGCGGATCACCGGCGCGCCTCCACCGCCCGTCCCATCACCGCCGGTCCTTCAGCGCGTAGATCACCAGCACCAACGTACCCCA
Organism: Sagittula stellata E-37; assembly: GCF_039724765.1. Taxonomy (NCBI): domain Bacteria; kingdom Pseudomonadati; phylum Pseudomonadota; class Alphaproteobacteria; order Rhodobacterales; family Roseobacteraceae; genus Sagittula; species Sagittula stellata. The sequence goes on from NZ_CP155733.1 coordinate 64,899, forward strand.
GACCAGCAGGATCAGCAGCGTGGCCAGCGCCAGCAGCATCTCGCGTTCGGGGTAGCGCGGGCTCTGTGCCAGCGTCGGGCGCACGTAAGCGGTGAGGTAGCGGCTTTGCCGCCGCGCCTCCGCGACGCTAGCGTCATAGGCGGCGCGGGCCGAGGTATAGGTCGCCTCCGCGAACTCCCGGTCGACGACCAGCCGCTCGTACTCGCCGAAGAGGTCGGCATAGACGCCGTTCTCCCCCGTCACCTCATCCGTGACCGCCCCGCCGGCCAGGCCCAGCTTGCGGCGCTCGGCGGCGATGCGGTCGCGGATCACCCCGATCCGGCTTTCGGCCTGGGTCAGCCGCGGATCGTCGGCCCGGGTCCGGAGCGCCAGCAGGTCGTATTCGATCAGCTCGTTGGCCAGGAGCCCCTCGAGATTGGCCAGGACGCCCGACTGCCGCTCCATGTCGGCGGTGGGATCGACCATCTGGTTGCGGTTGCGGAAGGAGGTCAGCGCCTCGCGCGCGGCCTTCAACCGGTCCTCCGCCTTCCCGAGGTCGGCGCGGGCGTAGCGGATCGCATCCTCCCGCGCGGTGGCCAGCAGGGCGTTGATCATCTCCGTCGAGCGATCGTACAGCGTTTCCGCGACAAGCTGGGCATCGCGCGCCTCGAAGGCCAGCACGCGCACCTCGATCAGCCCGGCGCCGTCGTCGTAGTAGATCTTTACCATACGTTGCCAGTGATCGACGAGATCCTCGATCGTGCCGTCGGGATCGAAGGCGAAATACGGGTCGGTGGCGCCCGGTTTCGACCAGATGGCGCGCAGGTTCACCGCCGCGTCGATCTCCGCCACCAGCTTCTGGCTCTGCAGGTATTCGTAGAGGATGTCGGTGTCCGAGGAAGACGACCCCGACAGCGGCGCGAGCCCGCCCAGCAGCTCCAGCGCCGAGTTGGTCTCTTCCGTGCGGACTGAGAAGGCCACGGTGGAGGCATACTGGTCCGCCGCCCGGTCCCAGAGATACCAGGCAACGGCGGCGGCGGGCAGCAGCACGCCCAGCACGAAGCTCAGCATCAGCGACCAGTGCCGCCGTTTCAGGCGGGCGGGCCCGGCTATGCGCGCGCCACTCCGAACGCCGGGGCCGAAGCCCGGCGGCGGGATGGGCATCGGTCGCGGCACAGGTTTCTGCTGGGCGCCGCCGGCGGGCGCATGGGCCGGCACGGGGCGCGGTACGGGCACATGCGCCGGAAGCTGGGCCTGCGCGCAGGCAGGCTCCCCAGACCGGATTCCGTTCGGGGCAGCATTCTGGGTCCGCTCCGGAGCGGTGACAGGCACATGCACATGCGCCTTTGTGCGGGCCGGCACCTGGGCGGCCCTCTGGGTCGAAGCCTTGGTCAAGAACGGTATCCGCAGACGATCCGAATGTCGCCGCATCTTCGGACATAAACCTTTAGGAAAGATTTAACGTGCATGGAGAAGGGCGGGCCCTGACCGGGGGCCGCACGAGGATCACCAGAGGACCACGGAAGGATCGCAGGCGGCGCGCCATGTCCGAAACCACCCACGCCCACACGTCCCGTGACGGCTCCTCCCCGGCGCCGCAGCGCCCCCGCTCCGGGGTGCCGCGCCTGGCGACGCTGCGCTCTGTCACGGCGCTGATGCTGCGCGAGATGGCCACCAGCTACGGGCGTTCGCCCGGCGGCTACCTCTGGGCGGTGCTGGAGCCGGTGGCGGGCATCGCGCTTCTGACGGCGGTGTTCTCGGTCGGCTTCCACGCCCCGGCGCTGGGGACGAGCTTTGCCATGTTCTACGCCACCGGGATGCTGCCCTTCATCCTGTTCACCGACCTCGTGGGCAAGGTGGGGCAGGCGCTGAACTACTCGAAGCAGCTTCTGGCCTATCCGCGCGTGACCTTCGTCGACGCCATCCTGGCGCGCTTCGTGCTGAACCTGATGACGCAGATCCTCGTCAGCTACGCGGTGCTCGGCGGCATCGTCGCCCTGTTCGAGACGCGGGTCGTCGTCGACGGCATGATGCTGGTGCGGGCCTACGCGCTGGCCGCGGCGCTGGCGCTGGGGCTGGGGACGTTCAACGCCTACATGCTGGTGCGCTTCCCTATCTACCAGCGCGTCTGGTCCATCGCCATGCGCCCGCTGTTCCTGCTGTCCTGCGTCTTCTACCTGTTCGACAACCTGCCGGAGCCCTATGGCGGCTGGCTGTGGTACAACCCGCTGGTGCATGTGATCGGGCTGATCCGGCGCGGCTTCTACCCCAACTACGACGCCCCCTACGTGTCGGAGGTCTACGTGCTGGCGGTGTCGCTCCTGGCGCTGGTCGCGGGGCTGATGCTGCTGAGGCGCGACCACCGGATGCTGCTGGAGCTCTAGCATTTCGCGCGCGAAACCTCAGCCTGAAAGCTGCCGCGCCCGGGCAAGGATCGCCCTCGGATCCCCCGCGAGGCCGGGCGGCAGCAGCGCCGCCGGAGTACCCGTCGCGGCAGCCGCCCGAACCGCCTCCGCCTGCCCTCCCAGGTCGAAGACCATGACCGGCAGCCCGGTGGCCAGCGCCTCATGCGTGGTGAACGAGAACGTCTCCGGCCAGAGCGAGGGGATCAGCCAGCAGGTGATTCCGTAGCGCGCGGCGAGGCGGGGCAAGGCCTCCACCTCGTAGGCCCCGTGGTGCCGCGCCGGGGACGGCAGGCGGTAGGCGGGATCGATCTCTCCCAGAAGCACCACCTCACAGCCGCTATTGCGGCAAGCTCGAGCAAGCTGTTCCGCGACCGCAGCACCCTTATGCGGTGCTAGGTTGCCGAGGATCCCCAAGACTGGACGCGCGCTTGGGCCTGGGCGTGCAAGCGCTGGAACAGTTACTGGTAGGGTATGCGGACAAACCTCAATTCGAGCATATCGATAGACCTCTGCAAACAACACTTTCGCTGCGTTAGAAAAGCAGATCACACGCTCTGCTTGCTCTACAAGCGGGCGCCAAGCATTGCGCCATTCCGCCAGTGACACTGCCTGACCGTTTGGCCGGCGAGCGATGTGCCTAGACGAGGCACGTTTTGGCTCCGGTAATCCTTGCCATTGCTCATTTTTCTCAAGCAATGTCATGTTTGGTGAAAGTGCAAAATAATCGTGTACTAGTATCGTCAACTTATCCTCGGAACCTTTCAAGGATAGAAACAGCTCGGGTAGCATCACAGGATCAATGTCGCCGACTGCACAAGAGTATACGAGTTCCCGCCGCGAAACCGGTGCGAGAAGGCGCTCCACCAATTCCCAATCTTCTGTACCGGCGGAAGTCATGCATAAAGTACCGTCAGCCTGTGCATGATGCAGCTCTATAGTGAAGCGGAAAACTCCACCAACCCGGATGACCAAGGCCGACCCTACCCTTGCAACATCAGTAGAAAGACGCCTTTGCAGATCTATATCTGCGCCACCCCCCATTGAGTGCCCGAGATAGATTGGTATAGCTCCGTTCCGTTGGAGTTCTGCCCTTACAATCCCAAATGCCAGACGCGCGGTTACCAACGGATCGCGTCGCAGGAACATGCACACTTCCACGTCAAAGCGCGGATACCTCTTTGACAATAGAGCTGAATTTCTACGAATGAGGGTCTGCTTTTGTGTCTGACCAAAGCTTTGACCACCGATATGAGCTACGTAGAGATCTGGCACGTAAACATGAGAAAATCCTCTTGCCCGGAGGCGCTGACACCAGTCCACTTCCTCGCCGTAGCCCGGAGTGAAGGCTGGATCAAAACTCGGCTCCAACTCCAAAGCAGTGCGAGACATTGCCATGCAGAAGCCCACACTGGTGGGAGCGACAACCTGAGCGCGGCCATTCAGATTCTGGGCAAAACGGTCTAACGCCTGTGCTTCATCAAAAGTCACAAGGGTAGCATTTCCAGGAGAAGGCACAGAACCGAGTTCTGCATCATTCGACAATGGTGTAGCCGACGCAATCCTCGGATCTTCCAGCAAAGGCCTCAAGAGGCGAGGAGCCCACGCCTCTGGCAAGAATGCATCCGAGTTCAGCAGAACAACTGGATCGGGCCACAACATCGCTTGTTTCAATCCCAAATTCGCGCTGCTGACAAAGCCAAGGTTGCGTTCGTTCTCGATAAGATGTGCGCCATGGCGAGATGCCCAGTTTCGCAAAAACAACACGGTTTCAGTGTCCGGCGAGGCATCGTCTACCAGCACCATGCGCCAAGGTATCTCCGTGTGAGCGACAACCCGTGTCAGTGCATCTTTTACCAGAGATAAGCTTCCATAGACTGGCATGACCAAGGTAACACCGCCCGGCTCGGGTGTCGGTGCAGGCACGTCAAACAGTCGGGAATCGAGTGCCAATGGTGCAGGCCCCGAGAGATTGAGCCGTTGTTTGACACGTGCCCTTGCAGTGGGATCTCGATGACGTACCCAGCGCAGGATATGAGGGAAAGCACTGGCCGATAAGACTATAAAAGAAATGAATAATCTAAATTGACTTACTCTGCTGGCTGGGCGGTCCGTAGGCAGATGCCAAGCTGCAAAGATGCCGAACAAGCGTCGAACGCGAAGGAACACTGAAGCCTCCTGAAGTTTCGAGGATGCTTAACTTGGAATTTGAAACAAAAGGTTCATTGTTCGATGCAGTCTGCCAGGTCAGGCAAGCCATATGTTGATGATGATCTTGGCCTGAGCGCGTCAACATGCCCCAAAGCAGGGTTTCCTTCGCGATCAGAGCTTTTGTCTGAGGCGGCCGTTCGTTATCGAAAGCATCAGGCAGGAAGAGGCTGGTATGATCCTTGTATTTGGAAGACACGGACAGGTTGCTCAAGAGCTCAGGAAACATCCTGATGTCACGGCCTTAAGCCGTAGTGATTGCGATCTTACCCAATCGGGCGCAGGAGAGACTGTTCTCACTCGCCTTGAGCCCGACGTGGTAATCAACGCTGCCGCGTGGACTTCTGTCGATTTGGCTGAAACCAAGGAGGTTGACGCAAGACGGCTTAACGCAGAGGCCCCAGGAGAGATTGCCCGGGCCTGCGCCATACGGGACATCCCGCTCCTGCACGTTTCCACTGACTACGTTTTTGATGGTAGTGGCGTGAAACCTTGGAAGGAGGAAGATCCCACCCTTCCAGTCAATGCCTATGGGCGCACAAAACTGGCTGGTGAGGACGCCGTGAAGGCTGCAGGTGGGAGACACGCCATCCTGCGCACATCTTGGGTTTTCTCCGTACATGGCACAAACTTCGTCAAGAGCATGCTGCGGTTGTCTGAAACTCGTAGCCATCTCGACATTGTATCGGATCAGATTGGCGGCCCCACCCCTGCTGCTAATATCGCAACAACACTCCAGATCATAGCCAGCGCCATGATCGAAGGTCATAGCGGAGGCCTCTATCATTATTCAGGATCCCCGGAGGTCAGCTGGGCAAGCTTCGCGCGGGAGATTTTTCGTATAGCGGGACGAGCAGTCACGGTCGGCGAAATACCTACTTCATCCTACCCCACACCAGCATCGCGACCGCTCAATTCGCGCCTGAATTGTGCCAAACTTGCAACCGACTTCGGGATTACCCAACCGTCGTGGCAAGACGGGCTGTCGCAGGTCATCAAGGAACTCGAAGCATGACTAGTACTGACCGCAAGGGGATCATTCTCGCAGGAGGGACCGGGTCTCGTCTCCATCCAATCACGATGGGCGTGTCTAAGCAGCTTTTGCCAGTCTATGACAAACCCATGATCTATTATCCGCTCAGCGTTTTGATGCTTACAGGCATCCGCGAGATCTGCATAATCACTACTCCTCAGGACCAAGACCAATTCGTTCGAACCTTAGGTGACGGCAGTCAATGGGGTCTTCGGCTAACCTACATTATCCAACCGTCGCCTGACGGCCTCGCTCAAGCTTATATCTTGGCCGAGGAGTTTCTCGCCGGTAGTCCCTCAGCGATGGTACTTGGGGACAACATCTTCTTCGGTCACGGCCTACCCGAGCAGCTGCAAGCCGCCGACAAACGCAAAACGGGTGGCACAGTTTTTGGCTATCGTGTGGCAGACCCGGAACGGTACGGCGTTGTGGATTTCGCATCCGATGGATCAGTGCATCAGATCATCGAGAAACCAGACAAGGCCCCATCATCTTACGCGGTAACTGGACTATATTTTCTTGATGGGTCTGCCTCACTTCGAGCTCGCATGGTCGCGCCCTCACCACGTGGGGAGTTAGAGATCGTCACGCTTTTGGAGAGCTATCTGCATGATGGGATGCTCAGTGTGCAGCAGATGGGACGAGGCTATGCCTGGCTCGATACCGGTACTCACGCATCGCTTCTGGATGCAGGGAACTTCGTTCGAACCTTGTCCGAACGACAAGGCCAGCAGGTCGGTTGTCCCGAAGAGATCGCTTGGGAAAAAGGCTGGATTAGTAGCGACCAGCTTCTAGAGCGCGCGCAGCTTTTTGCGAAGACGAGCTACGGCAGTTATCTGAAGCGCCTCGTAGTCTGAAGCTCATCCTACACCAAGCCGGTGTCCTACGCCATCTCGCTCCAGCAGGGCGCGCCACCAAGGTTCATTGTCTAGATACCAACGAACGGTACGCTCCAACCCCTCCTCGACCGTGACCGAAGGTCGCCAGCCCAGTTCCTCACGGATACGGGTTGGATCAATAGCGTAGCGCATATCGTGCCCGGGACGGTCGGCAACAAAGGTGATCTGTTCGGCATAACTATCGGTCTTTGGACGCAATCGATCAAGAATGTCACAGATGGATTGCACTAATTCGAGGTTTGATAGTTCATTCTCACCCCCTATATTGTAAGATCTCCCGATTTCACCGTTGCGCACGACGAGAAGTAACGCTTCAGCGTGATCCTCCACGTAAAGCCAGTCACGAACGTTCGAACCATTGCCATAGATCGGGATGAGCTTTCCGTGGAGCGCATTGAGAATCACTACGGGGATAAGTTTCTCGGGAAAATGGTAAGGGCCATAGTTATTAGAGCAATTAGTCAGAATTATCGGCAACCCGTACGTTTCATGCCATGCACGAACTAGATGGTCAGAGGATGCCTTAGAAGCCGAATATGGCGACCTCGGGTCATAAGGCGTATCCTCGGTGAACTTTCCGGTCACCCCCAGAGAGCCGAATACCTCATCGGTGGAAATGTGATGGAACCGGAATGTCTCTGGTTTTCCTTGAGAGGCCCAATATTTTCGCGCAGCTTCAAGCAGATTGAAAGTACCACAGATATTTGTCTCAATAAAGCTTTTCGGTCCGTCAATTGATCGGTCGACATGGCTTTCAGCGGCGAGATGCATGACGGCGTCAGGCTTATGTGTTTCAAAGATCCGGTTCAGTGCGTCACAGTCACGGATGTCGGCATGCTCAAAAACGTAACCCGAACTATCCGAAACCACGGCCACGTTTTCGAGGCATGCAGCATAGGTCAATGCATCAACATTGACCACTTCATGACCGTTGGCGATAGCGCGCCGCACCACCGCAGATCCAATGAAACCAGCGCCTCCTGTTACTAGAATTTTCATGTAGCCTCCCACACGAAGGGATTACCAATATCTGCCAACTGAGGAGCGTTTGCATCCTTCTTTGAAAGCACAGGGGCGGAATCCAGCGGCCAATTTATTCCAATCTCAGGGTCGTTCCAAGCCACAGAACCATCACAATCCGGCGCGTAGAAATCTGAGCACTTATAGACGATTTCTGTATCTGGCTCGAGTGTGACAAAGCCGTGAAGAAATCCTTCAGGTATCATTAGCTGACGGCCATTTTCAAAGCTCAATTCTATACCAAACCATTTCCCGTACGAAGGTGACCCGAGGCGAATATCAACTGCAACGTCATAGAGCGCTCCACGCCCACAGCGTACCAACTTGGCCTGAGAGTGCGGCGGACATTGATAGTGCAGGCCTCGCAAGGTGCCTGCCGCCGCCGACAATGAGTGGTTGTCCTGCACGAAATCGTAGTGCAGCCCGGCCTCTGCCATACGCTGCTTATTCCAACTTTCGCAGAAAAATCCTCGGTCGTCGCCGAACCGGCGTGGCATCAACACCAACAAGCCGTCCAGCGTGGTCTTTTCAATCTCCATGGGTCGCCTGCTCCTATTTTCTCCCCGACCTTGACAGAACAGAACCGAAGATATGTCCAAATTTGAGATTCTAGCCTGTTGACTTCCACCCAGACTTGCTCCGGGCTTTCCTCGAGAGCTGACCCAGCTTTAGGTTATGCGGATCAGTTCACCGCTAGGTCAAGACATGCGCGGCATCCTTTCTTTTTCGGATACAGCCTCGGTTTTGACCTTGAGGCGAAAGCTGTCGTTTCCGGTTTTTAGGGTGTGCCAGCGGTGAGTAAGGTGGTCAAGGAGCGCGGGAGTCATGGCCTGCCCCATTAAAGTGGTCTGCCAACTAGGGTAGATTTGTACCGCAGACCTACTACCGCTGGCGACGCGAATACGGTGAGATGAACCGGGATCAACTGAAGCGGCTGAAAGAGCTTGAGACGGAGAACGCCCGTCTGAGGCGGGTGGTGTCGGATCTGACGCTGGAAAAGTTGATCCTTTCTAAGGCCGCACGGGGAACTACTGAGCCCCTCGCGCCGCCGACGCTGCATCGATCACGTCCGCAAAGTCGTCTATGTGTCAGAGCGCCGGGCGTGCCAGGGACTCGGTCAGCACCACTCGACCCAGCGCAAAGTCGGGCAGATGAAGCGCGGCCGACTGCCGACATCATCGAACTCGCGCGCCAGCATAGGCGCTACGGCTACCGCTAGGTCGCCGACCTGCTGAATGACAGCGGCTGGTGGGTAAATTTCAAGCGTGTCGAGGTGATCTGGCAGCGCGACGGGCTCAAGGTACCGCAAAAGCAGAGGAACCGAATTCAGCTCTAAAACGCGCCAAGCTTGTCTGCGCGGTAATGGCGCGAGTCATAGAAAGCGTGCAGAATGCATCCGTACTCCCGCGCGCATCATCCCGCACGATTTGCAGAGGAGCATGCGCAGTGAGCAATTTTGCAAGCGCGCAGCTCGATTTCGGGACGTTGCACGGGATCAATCGCGCGACGCGTCCCGCTTTCCCGCTGATGGAGCGCATGACCGTCGAGCGCGGCACCGCCGAGGATTGGGAACTGCTGCACCATCTGCACTACAAGACCGAAGGCAACGCGGTCGGCACGAAATACTGGCGCCTGGCGCTGGAGGGCGAGACCATCGGCGTCCTGGTCCTGGCGCAGCCGACACCGCTGCTGAAGGAACGCCACAAGGCGATGGAGTGGTACAAACCCGGCGGCGACACGCACCTGTCGAACGTCTTCCGCTACAAGATGGTCAACGAGGACTTCACCGTCGTCTCCCGGCTGGTGCTCGACACGGTCTTCCGCGGCGTGGGCGTCTCGTACCGCTTCCAGAATCTCGTCGCCCGGCTTTCGGGCAAGAAGTACGTCGAGATCCAGTCGGCGATGTCGAAGTACAACCACTTCGCGCAGCGGGCGGGCTTCCGGTTCGTCAAGCCGATGCGGTCGAACACCTTCGAGCAGGGCGTCCGGTTTTTCCGGCAGCACTTCGATTCACACCCGGCCGACGGCGTCGCAATCATCGCGGAGCTGGACGCGATGCGCCCGCGGCTCCGGGAGATGACCATCGAGGCGATGCGGGAGTTCTACTACGCCAAGAGCCAGCGGGAGAAGACCGGCGCGCGGCAGAAGTTCGGCACCTCCCGCGTCGAGCAGATGGAGCTGTCCGATCTCCTGAAGCAGCTCCAGCAGCTCGTTCTCGGATCGCCGCTCTATGGCATCTACCGAAACCCCGACGCGGGCCTGCAAATCTCGTCGCCAGTGCCCGTCCTTTCCTTCGACGCCCAATCTCCCACGGAGCCCCTGAAATGGCGTCCCTGACCCGATTTACCCGCAAGCAGACCGAAATCATGGAGCGCATCAACCGGGGATCGGCCGCCGGGGGCTTCATCGACATCGACGAGCTTCTGGGGGACCTGAGCTACACCTGCACGAAACAGGCGCTCCAGTGTTCGCTCAGGAAGCTCCGGGACCGGGGACTGATCGAGGACGACTACATCCGGCGGCGCGGAGCGCGGCGCCGGATGATGTCGCTGACCAGGCTGGGCCGCAGCTTCTTCGATCCGCAGACTGGAGCCTTCGACGTCGTCGTCGAAGGGATCGACGAGGACTGAAGCGACACAGGATTCGCCTCCCGCGTCCCTGAAACCTGAAACCTGAAACGGAATTATGAACCCTCCCGCGGCAGCAGCTTCGGGAGGGTTTGCAATTTTGGCTTCTGAGCGGCTTCCTCTATGCTTCAGCGGGGGCATGTACCCCGAGGGGTCGTCCCGCGCTTCAGGGGAGATATTTGCGGGGGCTGCGTCGATTTTGGAGCTGGGTCGGGGATGGGATCACTGGAAGCTGACACGGGAAGAGGGGCCGCAGCCTTGAGTGTCAGTTGGAGCTGAGGAAAAGAGGCTTCGCCTATGTTTAGCCTATATTTTTGAACCAAATCTGGTTCTAATCCCTCCCGGAGCATCTAACTTACTGAAAATAATTATAAAATCACGTCCCGCGCTCTACAACCAGAGCGCGACGAGTAGTGCAGATTAATCGTCTTATGCGTTAAGCCATTGAAAACAAACAATTTTCGTCGTTTTGTCAACTGTATCAAAAGAAGAAGTATAATATAATTAGATATATATACGTAGTATATATAGATTATTACTACCCGGGCGCGCGCGCGTGCCTGCGCGTACACACGCATACGCATGCGTCAGATTCCCGGGACTGTCAAGATCGGCGCTCGCGCTGACTTGAGCCGGCATCCCTGCTGTCTGCCGATGCATTGATCGCGAAGCGGCGCGTTCCGCGGGAATGGCCGACGAACAGTTCCGGACGACACGTAGACCAGCCAAATCGCGCCATAGAAAACCCGGACCGCACTTTCGCCATCCACTGCGTCCGACAGCCCCTGATCACGCTCTAGCGCACAATTTGCAGACTTGTTTCGCCGAGCCTAATGCAGCCCCGTCTTCGCGATGAATGTCGAAAGCTGCGCCACTGTTGCCGAACGGGCGGCGGCGATCGCCGCCGGACCCTCGGCGGGCAGCGCCGTCTCGATCTCGAAGCGTTTCGCGCGGTCCGGGCCACCCTCCTCCGGGGCGACATAGACCTGCCCCGCCAGCCGGAAGGTGCCGTGGGCGGTGGCGTAGAAGTCCTGCAGCCGCACATCCACCTTCACGTCCGGGTAGTCGCGGAACGGCCAGGGCTCAGCCGCCACCAGCCGCCCGGTGATGGCGTCGAGGTCGCGGGCGATCTGCAGCGTCACGGCGCGCGCCGGTTCGTCGGTCCACAGCGGCCCGAGCGGCACGATGGCGCCGTCCTTGTCCTGCACGTGGATCTCCTCGCCCTGCGCGTAGACCGGGAGGGTGACGGTGGCCACCTCGATCCGGGCATAGCGGGAGGACACCTTCTCCATCGGCGCGGCGGGCGCTGCGTCGAAGCGCGGTTCGGTCCCGCCGCAGGCCGCGAGGGCCAGCGCGAGGACGGTCACGAGGGGCAGCTTGGTCATGGCGTCATCGTCCGGTGATCAGGGAATTGGGGTTGCGCGCGATCTGTTTGGCCAGCCGGTCGATCGACGAGGCGGCCTCCTCGATCTGGCGCAGGGCGGAAGACATCTCGCGTCCGAAGTCGGAACCGCGCCCGTAGTCGGAGATCGTCACCCCGGCCTGGTTGGCGACGACGGTCAGCCGGTCGGCAAGCGCCGGCAGGGCGCGGCTGGCGTCCGAGATCGACTCGGCGGCGCGGCGGGCCGCGGCCAGCGTGGCGTTGGCATTGGTCACCACCCCGCCCTGCCGCAGCTCTTCGAGGGCGAGGCGCAGTTCGGCCAGCGTGCCGTTCAGCTGCGCGGGCAGTTCGCGGGTGCTGGGCTGGTCGACCAGAGCGTCGATGCTGTCCAGCAGCGTGCGGGCCTGCGCGGCCAGTTCGTCGAGCGAGAGCTGCTCAGCGTCCGACAGCACCGCGCTGGCCTGGTCGGCGATGCCCGGCAGCTTGTCGGCGGTGGTCCCGAGGGTGTCGATCAGCTCCGAGACGGAGGCGAGAATACGCTCCTGCTGGGCCTCTTCCAGAAGCGCGTTGAGCTTGTCGGAGGCCTGGGTCAGCCCGGCGGCCAGTTCGCCCACCTGCGCGGGCAGCGCGGCGAATTCCTCGGCGGTCACGATCTGCCGCAGCCCGTCGAGCGTGGCGCGCACGTCGGCGGGCAGCGCCTTCAGGTCCGGGTCGGCCAGGATCGCGTCGGCATCGTCCAGCAGAGTCGTCACGCGGGTGGCGATGTCCTCCAGCGGCAGGGTCTCGGCCTTCGACAGCACCGCGCCTGCCTGGTCGGCCAGCGCCGGCAGGGTCTCGGCCGTGGCATCGAGCGAGGCGATAAGCTCGGAGACCGCCGTCACCACCGCCTGGTCCTGCACGTCGCCCAGAAGCGCGTTGAGCTTGTCGGAGGCATCGGTCAGCCCGCCTGCCAGCGCGCCGATCTGCGCGGGCAGCGCAGCGATCTCCTCGCTGGTGGCGACCGCGCGCACGGCGTCCAGCGTCGCCCGCAGATCGGCCGGGATCGCGGTCAGGTTCTCGTTGGTGATGAGCGTGTCGGCATTGCCCAGCAGCGTGGACAGTTGCGCCGAAAGGTCGTCCAGCGGCAGCGCCTCGGCCTTCGCCAGCACCGCGCCCGCCTGCCCGGCCAGTTCGGGCAGGGTCCTGGCCGTCTCGTCCAGCGAGGCGATGAGTTCGGTCACCGCCGCCACCACCTGCTGGTCGCGGATGTCGCCCAAGAGGCCGTTCAGCGTGGCCGAGGCCTCTGTCAGCCCGCCCGCCAGCTCGCCGATCTGTTCCGGCAGCGCGGCGACCTCGTCGCTCGCGGCGAAGGCGCGCACCGCCTCCAGCGTCGCCAGCACCGATTCCGGCACCTGCTGCACCTCATCCGATCCCACGACGCCGCGCAGGTCGCTCATCAGGCCGATGGCCTCCTGCATGACCTCCTCGACCGGCAGCGCATCGACCCGCGCCAGCAGCCCCTGTGCCGTCGCCGCGATGTTGGCCACGTCCGAGGGGGCGGTGGGCATCAGGGGATAGGGTTTGGCATCGCGGTCGAGCTCTGCCGGGGCGACCTCGGCCAGGTCGACGAGGTCGATCTTCAGCCCGCCGGTCAGCAGCGAGGCGTTGGTCAGGCGGCCGCGCAGACCCGCCCGCACGCGGGTCGCGAGATAGTCGAGGAAGCCCTCCTCGCTCACCCCTTCCTCCAGCCCGATGCGGCCCGGGTTGATCCGCACGGTGGTGGCCAGCCGGACCTGCGGATCGCCGAAGCGCTCCGGGTCCACGAGGCCGGAGATCGACTCCACCTCGCCGATGCGGAGCCCGCCCAGAGTCACCGGCGCGCCCGCGCTGAGACCGGCCAGGTTCTCCTCGAAGATCATCATCATGGTGATCGAGCCGCCCTCGCCCTCGAGGAAGAAGTCCTCGCGCGCGGTCTCCTCGTCGGGATGTAGGGTGAAGGTGGCGCCGTCCTTCAGCGGCGTGCCGCCGGAGGCCAGGGTCTCGAAGGTGACGCCGCCGGAGATCAGCGAGGCCAGCGACGAGAAGTCGAGGCTGGCGCCCTGCGCGTTGATCGAGAAGCTGAAACCGGAGATGTCCCAGAACCGGGTCGAGGAGGTCACGAGCCGGGTGTAGGGTTCCAGCACCACCGCCTGCGCGGTCACGGTCAGCCCGTCGTCGGAGACCTCGGTGCGGCCCATGCGGCCGACCTTCACCCCGCGGTAGAGGATCGGCGTGTTCTCGGTCGGCAGCCCGACCTCGGAACGGAGGGTGAAGGTCATGCCGCTCTCGCCCAGGGCCAGGATCGGGGCGTCGCCGGAGCCGACGAAACGGCTTTCGGGCTCGCCCGGGTCGCCGTCCCAGGCGCCGGCGATGTAGACGCCCGACAGCACGGTATCGAGGCCGGTGACCCCCTGCGCGGTCACCTCGGGACGGACGATCCAGAAGGAGGAGTCGGCATCGACATATTCGGCGATGGTCTTGTCCAGCCGGATCTCGGTCACCACGCGGTCCAGATCTGCGGAGAAATGCACGCCCTCCACCACGCCCACGGCGATGTCGCGGTAGCGCAGCTCGGTCTCGTGCGGGCTGACCCCGGCGGCCTGGTCGAAGGCGACCTCGATCAGCGGGCCTCGGTCGCTCCAGTTCTGCCAGGCCACGCCAAGCGCTGCGAGGATGGCGATCACCGGGATCAGCCAGATCAGCGACAGGCTGGTGGGGCGGCGGGACGGCTTCGAAAGCGGCACGTCACGGGTCTGGGAGGACTGATCGGTCATTCGGTTCCGGGGCTCGGGGGCAGCGGGGCGGCCGTCTGGCCGTGCGGGACATGGGCATCCCAGATCAGGCGCGTGTCGAACGATCTGGCTGACAGCATGGTGAATATGACGGAGAGCGCAAAGGTCAATGCCGCCGACCCGGGATGGATGGAGGCCACGACGGACAGTTGCACCAATGCACTGAGGATGGCCACGACGAAGACGTCGATCATCGACCAGCGGCCGATGAACTCGACGATCTCGTAGAGGTGCATCTTGCCATGCGCGCCGTGCACCCTGCCGCGCTGCACCGACACCGCCAGGTAGGCGATGGCGATGAACTTGGCGACCGGGATGATCACCGAGGCGATCAGCACGATGGCGGCGATGGCGATCTCACCGTGGCGGGCGATCTCCACCGCGCCGCCGACGATGGTGTTGGCCTCGGTGCTGACGAGGGTCGATGTCACGAGCATCGGGTAGATGTTGGCGGGGATGTAGCACAGCAGGCCGGTGAGCCAGAACGCCCAGACCATCTGCAGGCTGCCCGCGTGGCGCGACTGCAGGCGGTGCCCGCAGCGGCCGCACTCGGGCGTGCCGGCGGGCCAGACGCGGGCGCAGGCGGTACAGGTGACCAGCCCCATCTCGCGGGCGGTGCTCATCGCACGCCCGCGCGTCCGTCCACCCGTGACGGTGTGCCTTCGCGGTCCTGCATGCCTGACGTCATCCCCCAATGGCGGGCTGCGGTGGCAGGCCCATAGTTAGAGGCCTACAGTGGCGGGCCCCGAACCCGGGTGACCCGGGCCCATTCTTTCCGGGACGTGGCAGTGCCCCCGGCACCACAGGATAGTCCGGCGCCGGGGCATCGGCAATACGACCGTCCCTTGCGACAGGGGTCGGCGCGCCCTCAGCCCGGTTCGCGGGCAGATGCCGTAGCGTCACCCTCGGCGGCGTCGATGGCCTGCCAGATCGACCAGCTGCACATGAAGCGGTCCGAGATCACCACGATCACCGACAGCGCCACGAACATCCAGAACGCCGAGCCGAACTCGAGCCGGGCGAGGTCGGAGACCTTCACCAGCGCCACCGCGCATCCGATGGAGAAGACCTCCGTCATCGACCAGGGCTTCAGCTCCTGCGCGGCGCGGAAGGCGAGGCGGGCGTGGCGCGCGGGTCTCAGCCCCATCTCCAGCGGCGCGATGACGTAGATCAGAAGCGCCACGCGCAGCGCCGGGAGCGCCACGATCAGCATCACCGTCGCCACCGAGACCAGAACCAGCACGCCGGAGCGGAAGCTGGTGGCCACGTCCAGCAGCGACACCCGGTTCCCCAGCCCCGCGGCGTTGATCGACAGGAAGGGGTGGAAGGCCGCGGCCAACACCAGGACCAGCACCGCCACCGACAGGGCGAGGATGGGGATCCCGGCGTTCCTACGGCTTGAGATCAGCACCGTGCCGCAGCGGTCGCAGACGGCGCGGCGCCTGGCGGGCGGGGTGCGCGCCACGTAGACCTCGTCGCAGTTCGGGCAGCCGATTAGCGCGGCAGTGTCCATCCCGGACAGCCCCTTTCCGGCACCCGTGCGCTCGGTCTGAGCTGTCATCTCCGGTCCCTTCCAAGACATGGCCCGCTGCTGCGGACCTATTCCCCGCATCCTAGTGCGGTGGCGCGGTACGGGCAACGCAGCCAAGGGGTGTTAGATATGTGTTAATATATAGTGTTAGGCCCCTTCTGGATGCAATTTTTTAATTTTATTACAAAGGCTTGTTATCCCCCCCCTGTGTGTAAAGTGGTGATTCTGCGTGTGTAGAGTGGTGATTCACCGTGTGTAGAGTGGTGATTCCCGAATCGGGGTTGATTTCTGCCATGAAAACAGGGGCGCAAACGCCTGCGACGAATCGGATTTTCCGGGGGGAAGCGTGTGTGAAGTGTCGTTTCCAAATATAGCGTGTGTGAAGTGTCGTCGCTGCCTATGAATTACTACTCAAGACAAAGTCCGTGGTCATTATCACACACGCTCCGCGACGAACGGTGCAAATTTATAGACTGTAGGCTGGCAAAACCGTAGCAAGAGTTCGGGCCAAGAAGAGCAGAGGTATGGACATGCCGGGTAATCCTTCCCGACACTCACGACGCGGACGGATCGTCGGGGCGCTTCTCGGCTCCGTCGCGACGCTCTGGTCTTCTGCCGCGGTCCCGCAGGAGGGTCGCGACGCGGCCAGCATGAACCTCTACGGCTCACCGGGTCTTGTCGACATGCCGACGGCCGAAATGCTGCCTGACGCGACAATCAGTGCGACGTTTGGCGGATTCGGCAACTACACGCGGACGACCCTTGGCTTCCAAATCACGCCCCGGTTGTCGGGCAGCTTTCGCTATTCGGAATTGAAAGCCTTTCCGAGCTCAAATTCAGCAGACTACTACGACCGCAGCTTTGACCTTCGTTACCTTCTGATGAAGGAAAGCGGTTGGCGCCCGGCGATTGTCGTCGGCATGTCGGACATCATCGGTACGGGCGTCTACAGTGGCGAATACGTCGTCGCGACCAAGACGCTGATGCCCGGCCTGAAGGTGACCGGCGGGATCGGCTGGGGCCGTTTCGGCAGCGAAGCGACGCTCGGCTCTCTCGGGACCCGTCCTACGACTGTTCTCGGCCAGGGCGGCAAGTTCACGGCCGACCGCTGGTTCCGCGGCGACGTGGCCGCGTTCGGCGGTCTGAGCTACGCCCCAAACGACCGCTTCAAGTTCAAGGTCGAATACTCGTCCGACACCTACGAGCGCGAGGTCGCCAGCGGCGGTGTCGAGCATAAGTCGCCCTGGAACTTCGGCGTCGATTACAAGCTTTGGAATGGCGCCGGTCAGTTCTCTCTCTACAGTGTCATGGGGAGCGAGGTCGGCGCGCAGCTGACACTCTACACCAACCCGAAAACTCTGGGTGTTCCGGGCGGTATCGAGCCGTCGGGTCTGCCCGTCGCTCCGCGTCCGCCCGGTGCTGCCGCCGATCTGGGATGGTCCGTCGATCCGCAGAAGACCACGGCAGCGCAGACGCAACTTGCCCAGACGCTTGCCACCGAAGGCATCAGGCTGGAGGGAATGACCCTCGAAAGCCGACGCGCCGTCGTGCGCGTGTCCAACCCGCGCTTCAACTCCGAAGCGCAGGCGTTTGGCCGCATCGCCCGCGTCATGACCCGGACGCTGCCGGCGTCGGTCGAGCAATTCGAAATCATCCCGATGGTCAACGGTATGGCCATTTCGTCGGTCGTCATCATGCGCTCCGACCTTGAACGGCAAGAGCACGAGGCCGCGATCGAGATCCTGCCGCGCGTTCGCTTCTACGACGGGTTCGGGCGTGAGCCGGAAGCATTCCGCTCGGCCTATCCTCAGTTCGACTGGTCGCTGGCACCCTACGTCGATGTGTCGGTCTTCGACCCCGATGAACCTGTACGGACCGAAGGCGGGGTGCGCGGCAACTTCAGCCTCGATGTCACACCGAACCTCGTGTTCTCCGGTACGGCTTCCTATCGCCTCTCCGGCAACATCAGCAAGATCAGCCGCCGGGATGAATCGGGTCTGCCGCGTGTACGCACCGATGCGCCGGTCTACGCGGCCGAGGGTGATGAGACCATCGAGAACCTGCAGCTGGCCTACTACGGTCGTCCGGGCAAGAACCTCTATGGCCGGATTTCGGCGGGTTACCTCGAAGCGATGTTCGGCGGCGTTTCGGCAGAGATCCTCTGGAAGCCGGTCACCAGCCGTGTCGCCTTTGGCGCGGAAGTGAACTGGGTTCAGCGCCGCGACTACGATCAGCTGTTCGGTTTCCAGTCGATGACCACCACAGACCCCGTGTCCGGTGCCAAGCGTGAAATCCCCGAGTTCAACGGTCACGTCTCGGCGTATTACGACTTCGGCAACGGCTTCCACGGGCAGCTTGACGTGGGCAGCTATCTCGCCGGCGACGTCGGCGCGACGGTTTCGCTGGACCGAGAGTTTGCAAACGGATGGAGCGTAGGCGCATATGCAACGCTCACCGATGCTTCCGCCGACGACTTCGGCGAAGGCTCCTTTGACAAGGGCGTCCGCGTCACGATCCCGATCAGTACCCTCCTCAACACGCCGACACGGCGCGAGAACAACATCAACATCCGGTCTCTGACCCGTGACGGCGGTGCCCGTCTCAATGTTCGGGGGCGGCTCTACGAACAGGTTCGGGACTACCACAAACCCGAAGTTGTCGAGTCGTGGGGGAGGTTCTGGCGATGAAAATGACACGCCTGAAGACAATCGGCCTCGCCCTGTGTGCCGGTCTGATGCTGACGTCCTGCGGCAGCGACAAGTCTGCCAGCGCCTTGGATGTGATCAAGAACTTGCCGGCTTCGATCAAGTCACGCCGCGCAACGCCAAAGCCGATTTCCGCGGCAGAGATCGCCCAGGCCCTGCAAGCGACGAACAAGCCTGTGGCATTGTTCCAGGTCGAAAACCGCAAGAACGCCCAGGTGCTCTTGTCAGAGGTCGAGCGAAACGGCGCATACCAGACCTTCGGCAACCAGTCGCGGCAGGCCGTCGTCTTGCGAGACGGCATGATCACTGCCTCGCGCGGGCTTGGCGGGGACCTGATGTCCGTCGAAGAAGACGAACTGCTGGACATGATCCAGTCACGTGGGAGCGGGAACGTCAGCTACGTGCAGCGTTTCCTGACGCCGGAGTACAAGACGAAGGTGATCATCTACTATTGCTCCGTTCGCCCCGGCGCGGGCAATCACACCCCGCTGGGCCGGGCTTCGATACCGACGTCCTCCGTCGGCGTGTCCTGCAAGGCAACCGGCGAAGCTTCGTTCGAAAACAGCTATTA